>CADDZG010000070.1 GCA_902812355.1 Actinomycetota bacterium
GCGCAGGCGTCGGCCGCATCGGCAGGCGTCGGCGGCCGCTCAAGTGCGAGCAGGGCGGCGACCATGCGCTGCACCTGGCGCTTGTCCGCCACTCCGCTGCCGGTCACGGCGAGCTTGACCTCGGTGGGCGTGTAATCGGCGACCGCAACGCCGTGCTCGGCCGCGGTCAGCAGCACGACCCCGGCCGCCTGGCCGACGCTCATCGCCGTGCGCACGTTGACGTTGAAGAAGAGACGTTCGAGCGCGGCCCCGGCGGGCCGGTACTCCTGCATCACCCCGGCGAGCGCGCGCCGGAGGGCGACCAAGCGCCGTCCCACCGGGAGCCCCGGTTCCGTGCGCACCGCACCGACGGCGCGCGCGGTCAGCCGCGTCCCGGTGCGCTCGACCACGGCATAGCCGGTGGTCGCCAGGCCCGGGTCGACCCCCAGCACGGTCTCGGTCATCGCCTCGCACCCACGGATAGTCGAACAGGCGTTCCCAACCTAACGGATGGCCGTGACGACCCCGCGGCTTTCGAACCGCCCGACCGTCAGCGCCCGAGGGGGTGCTGCGCCCGCCACGCCTCGAGCTCGGCGGGCCCGAGCGGCGTCAGCGTGCGCGTCAGGCTGCGCAGCACGCCGTCGTGGTCACCGGCCAGAAGGATCAGGTCGGCCCCCGGCCCGAGACACGAGGGGGTCGAGCGTGCGGTCCCCGGCAGCTCGGGCGGATCGGGCCTCCCCGGGAAGGCGAACAGGGCCAGCTCGGCGCTGCGGTCGCGCAAGCCGACCCCGGCGGCGGCCGCCGCCGGCGCGAGGGCATCGAGGACGCTGTGCGGCTGCGCGGGGTCCTGGATCAGCAGCATGGTGCCGCCGGGAACCGCAACCGTGAAGCTCAGGGTCGTGCCTTCCGCCTCGAGCACGGCGTGACGAGCCCGGCCCGGCGCCAGCCCTGCGAGGTCGGCGGCGACGAGCCCGTCGAGCCAGACGAAGGCGTGGGCACCGTCGACCGCGACCTTGCGCCAGTGGGACAGGTCGGCGAAGCCCTTCCCGGCGGCCGCCGCCTCGTCGCTCACCCGAACGGCCGCCCTCCCGGGCACGCACCGCGGAGGCCGGAGCCGGCGGGTGGGTGTGGAGAGCGGCGGCGGGCCGGGCCGCCCTCAGCCGACCGGGGTCTCACCGAACAGCTCATGCAGACGGCGTAGGTCTCGGAGCCGCGGCTCGCTCTCGCCCCTGACCCACCGGCTGATCGTGCGCACCGAGACGCCGATCTGGCGCGCCGCAGCCTCCTGGGACAGGCCCTCCCGGCGCAGCACGCCTACGAACCAGCGGGCGAAGGAGTCCGGCTCGGCCTCTTCGACGTCGGCCTCGGTGGCCGAGCGCAGGATGTCGATCTCGATCTCGTCGCCGTAGAGCCGCAGCGACACCTGGATCGCGGCATCCGAGGACGTGCCGGCCGCGTCCAGGAGGGCCTGCGACACCGCATCGCGCAGCTCGCGCACGGTGTCCGGGTCGACCGGCGAATCGACGAGGCTGCGGCGGATGAATTCCCTGATCTCCGGGAACGACGACGGCCGCGCGGGGAAGGACTGCGTGAGCACCGCGAGGCGCGACGACAAGACCTCGGGACCGGTGACTCGCCCTGCCCGCTCGGACCCGGCTCCATGCTCTGTCCCCGCGGGACCCGCTACCTGCCCTGCTCCCCCCGGGACGGCTCGGCGACCCATCTCAACCGACAGTCTAACCCCGCGCCCCCCGGCGGGCCCGGGACATCAGCGCTGGTCAACGCCGCCGCCGCCCGGTGGCAACGCACGCTTCCCCGACCGAGGGCGCCGCCGCCCACGTCCGGAGGACGCCCGCTCTCCAAGACCCGTTGGGCCGGCAAGAACGGGTACTCGGGCGGCCACTTCTGTCACGACACTGTCATGACACTTGCTGTTGCGGAGCACCGCCTGCGGGGGTACATTCGGGGCGGATGGGCTCCTCCCGACAGGGGAGGTTGGGAAGGGCAGGACGCCATGGTCCTGGAGGCCCCGGGGGGGTCAGGTAGCGGCCGGGTACGCCCCGGCACCGAGCGCAACGACGTTCGTAGGTCCCGCTCGTCCTTGGAAGCCCTCGAGTGCCCGGGGCGCGTTCGTCCCCGGCCCGGCTCCCCCCGGCCCGAAGTAGTGCAGGGACCGGCAAGGCGTCGTGTCCGGGCGTTCGCAACTCCACCAACCACATCGGATCGGTGCGCGACGCGCGCGAGCGGGAAGGGGTGACGGCACATGGCTCAAGCGGTCGAAGACAAAGCTGCCGAGCAGGAGCAGGTCCTGCACATCCTATGGATCAACGCGGGACTGAGCTGTGACGGCGATTCGGTTGCATTGACCGCCGCCACCCAACCCAGCATCGAAGAGATAGTGCTGGGCGCGCTGCCGGGTTTGCCCAAGATCCAGGTTCACTGGCCGCTGATCGACTTTGAATGCGGGCCCGACAAGGGGGCCGACACCTTCATCGAGTGGTTCTACAAGGCCGACCGCGGCGAGCTCGAACCCTTCGTGCTCGTGGTCGAGGGCTCGATCCCCAACGAGGCGATCAAGAAGGAAGGCTACTGGTGCGGCTTTGGCAACAACCCCGATACGGGGCAGCCGATGACCACCAGCGAATGGCTCGACCGCCTCGCCCCCAAGGCGACCGCGGTCGTCGCCGTCGGCACCTGCGCCACCTACGGCGGGATCCACGCCATGGCAGGCAACCCGACGGGAGCGATGGGCGTTGCCGACTACCTGGGATGGAACTGGCGTTCCAAAGCGGGGCTGCCGATCGTCAACGTCCCCGGCTGTCCGATCCACCCCGACAACCTATCCGAGACCCTCCTCTATCTCCTGTACCAGGTGGCCGGCCAGGCCCCCATGATCCCCCTCGACGAGGCCCTGCGCCCAGCGTGGCTGTTCGGAGCGACGGTGCACGAAGGCTGTGACCGCGCCGGCTATTACGAGCAGGGCGATTTCGCGGAGGAGTACGGCTCGCCCAAGTGTCTCGTCAAGCTCGGCTGCTGGGGGCCCGTGGTCAAGTGCAACGTCCCCAAGCGGGGGTGGATCAACGGCATCGGAGGCTGCCCCAACGTCGGCGGGATCTGCATCGCGTGCACGATGCCGGGCTTCCCCGACAAGTTCATGCCGTTCATGGACGAGCCCCCGGGGAGCAAGGTGTCTACGGCCGCGAGCGGTCTCTACGGAACGGTGATCAGAGCCTTGCGCAACGTCACGCTCAAGACCGTGGACGAAGAGCCCAAGTGGCGGACGCGCGGCCCGGAGCTGCTCACCGGATACAAGAAGCCGTTCTGATCGCGTAGCAACTCTCTTCCGGCGCACCAGGCACGAGGAGGACCGAGACATGGCGGTGAAGGAAGCGGCCGGCGACGTCGTCGAGATGTCGTGGGACCCAATCACGAGGATCGTAGGAAGCCTCGGCATCTATGCCAAGGTCGACTTCAAGCAGAAGACCGTACCCGAGTGCTACAGCACGTCGTCGGTCTTCCGCGGCTACAGCATCTTCATGCGCGGCAAGGACCCGCGCGACGCGCACTTCATAACCAGCCGGATCTGCGGGATTTGCGGCGACAACCACGCGACGTGCTCGGTCTACAACCAGAACATGGCCTACGGCGTGGCTCCCCCGCACCTGGGCGAGTGGATCATCAACCTCGGTGAGGCGGCCGAGTACATGTTCGACCACAACATCTTCCAGGAGAACCTGGTCGGGGTCGACTTCTGCGAGCGCATGGTGCGGGAGACGAACCCGGGGGTGCTCGAGCAAGCGGACCGCACCGAGGCCCCCCACGCGGCCGACCACGGCTACCGCACGATCGGCGATATCATGCGGGCCCTGAACCCGATCGAGGGCGAGTTCTACCGCGAAGCCCTACAGGTGTCCCGTTACACCCGGGAGATGTTCTGTCTGATGGAGGGACGCCACGTGCACCCCTCGACCCTGTACCCGGGCGGCGTGGGCACGACTGCAACGGTGCAGCTGTTCACCGATTACCTCACCCGGCTGTCGCGCTACGCCGAGTTCATGAAGAAGACCGTGCCGATGCACGACGACCTCTTCGACTTCTTCTACCAGGCGATGCCGGGCTACGAACACGTCGGCGAGCGCCGCGTCCTCCTCGGCTGCTGGGGAAGCCTCAACGACCCCGAGCATTGCGACTTCAAGTACGAGCACATGACCGACTGGGGTCGCAAGATGTTCGTGAGCCCCGGGGTCGTGGTCGACGGGAACCTCGTCACCAACGACCTCACGCGCATAAACCTCGGGATCCGCATCCTCACCGGCAGCTCCTACTACGAGGACTGGGTGGACGACGGCCAGGAGGTGTTCGTGACCCGCGATCCGCTGGGCAACCCGGTGGACCGCCGCCACCCGTGGAACCAGCACACCATCCCCAAGCCGGCCAAGCGCGACTTCTCCGGCCGGTACACGTGGGTCTATTCGCCGCGCTGGAACGACGGGGAGCACAACCTGGTACTGGACACCGGCGGCGGGCCGATAGCACGGTTGTGGGCGACCGCCCTGGGAGGCCTCGTCGACATCGGCTACATCAAGTCGACCGGTAGCAGCGTGCAGATCAACCTGCCGCGCACCGCCACCAAGCCCGAGGTCAGCTTCGAGTGGAAGCCGCCGCAGTGGTCCAACGCGATCGAGCGTGACCGGGCCCGCACCTACTTCCAGGCCTACGCGTGCGCGGCCGCTTACCACTTCGCAGAAAAGGCGCTCGACGAGGTACGGCGTGGCAACACCCAGACCTGGACGCCGTTCTCGGTGCCCGAGGAAGCGATCAGCTGCGGCTTCACGGAAGCGGTGCGAGGGGTGCTGTCGCACCACATGGTGATCAGGGACGGCAAGATCGCCAACTACCACCCCTACCCGCCGACACCGTGGAACGCGAGCCCGCGCGACTCCGAGGGCCAGCCGGGTCCCTACGAGGACGCGGTCCAGAACACGCCGATCTTCGAGGAGAACCCGCCGGACAGCTTCAAGGGCATCGACATCATGCGGGCGGTACGCAGCTTCGACCCGTGCCTGCCGTGCGGGGTGCACATGTACCTCGGCCGGGGGCGCCTGCTCAAGCAGCTCCACTCGCCCACCATGACCGGCACGCCGTACTGAGCCGCCGCCGGATATGGGCCCGAGGCGCGACCTGCGGGGAACCGGCGAGCGCATCGAAGCGCTCCTGGCGGAGCTGCGCTCCGGTGAGGACGCGGCGCGGGCCGAAGAGCTCGTGCGCCTGCTGATGGAGCTCTACGGAGGCGGACTGGAGCGCGTGGTCGAGCTCGTACGGGCCGAGCCCGGCGGCGAAGACCGCCTGCGGCGGCTGGCTGCCGACCCGCTGATCGGCAGCCTGCTGGCGCTGCACGACCTTCACCCGGTACCTCTGCAGGAGCGCATAGAGGATGCGCTGCAGAAGGTGCGTCCCTACCTCGGTTCGCACGCCGGCGGCGTCGAGCTGCTGGGGACAGACGAGCACGGCGTCGTGCATTTGCGCCTGGAAGGCACGTGCCACGGCTGCCCGTCGTCGAGCGTGACCGTGAACCTCGCGATCGAGCAGGCGATCCGGGAGGCGGCCCCCGAGGTCGCCGGGATCTCGGTGGAGGGCCTCGCCACCGCCCCCCGGCCGCTGCAGATAGCCCCATTGGGCTCGAGCGACGAGGATGCCGGCGGCGACGGGGCCTGGGTCGCGATCGAAGGAGTGGGGACCGTGCTACCCGGCAGCGTGCAGCCGGCCGAGGTCGAGGGTGTGGCGCTGGTGCTGATCGCGGCGCGCGGCGAGCTCTACGCCTACGCCGACCGCTGCGCCGCATGCGGGGCGCGCCTCGGCGACGCGTCCCTCCACGACACCGTCCTGGCATGCCGGCGCTGCGGCGCGCGCTTCGACGTCCGCAGAGCGGGCACCAGCCTCGACGGCGGCTCTCACCTGCATCCGCTTCCGCTGTTGTTCGAGGAGGGTGGATGGAAGGTCGCGATCCCCTCGGGCCGCGTCGCGTGAGCGAGCCCCGGCCGCGTGGCCTGCGTCGCTTCGTCGCGCCGCAGCGCCGCGCGTTGCCGCCCAACCTGCAGCACGCGACCCGTCCAGCGCCGCAGGCGCGCTCCGGGGAGGTCTGCGAGATGTGCGGCGAGGTCCTCGCCGACGACCACCCTCACGTCGTCGACCTCGACGAACGGGGCCTGCTGTGCGTGTGCCGCGCCTGCTACCTGCTGTTCACCCACGAGGGCGCGGCGGGGGGCCGCTACCGGGCGGTCCCCGACCGTTACCTCTACCTGCCCGACTTCGCCCTCGACGGATCGCAGTGGGACGCGCTGCAGATACCGGTGGGCGTCGCCTTCTTCTTCCGCAACAGCCGCCTGGGCAGGGTCGCCGCCTTCTACCCGAGTCCCGGTGGGGCCACGGAATCCCTGCTCGATCTCGAGGCATGGGACGACGTCACCGCCCGTCACCCCGCGCTCGGGGATCTCGCGCCCGATGTCGAGGCGGTCCTGCTGCGCCACTCGGAAGAGGGCTCCGAGTGCTACATCGTGCCGATCGACGCCTGCTACGAGCTCGTGGGCATCGTGCGCAAGCACTGGAAGGGCTTCGACGGCGGGGCGGAGGCGCGCGCCGCGATCGACGCCTTCTTCGGCTCGCTGCGCGACCGTTGCCGCGTGGTGGAGGGTTGAGGTGATCAACCTCACCTTCGACTGCCTCGACGCGCAGCCCGACCGCCGGGCGCTCGCCCCCGTGCTGCTGTTCAAGCTGCGGATCGCGGAGACCGAAGGGCGCAGCATCTACTCGATCGCCCTGCGTTGCCAGCTGCGCATCGAGCCGCACAGACGCCGTTACTCGCCGGCCGAACAAGAGCGCCTGCACGACCTCTTCGGCGACGTGTCGCGCTGGGCCGACACGCTCAAGCCGATGCAGTTTGCCTACGCGACGCAGATGGTGCCGGGCTTCAGCGGCTCGGTCGAGACCGACCTCCCGGTGGCTTGCAGCTACGACCTCGAGGTCGCCGCATCGCGCTACTTCAGCTCCCTCGAGGAAGGTGTCATCCCGCTGCTGCTGCTGTTCAGCGGAACCGTGTTCTTCAAGCAAGGCGACACCGTGAACGTGCAACAGGTGCCGTGGCACAAGGAGGCGGGTTATCGCTTGCCGGTGACGGTGTGGCGGGACCTGATGGACCTGCACTTCCCCGGCGCGGGGTGGCTGCGGCTGCACCGGGACACGCTCGGGGCGCTCGAGCGCTTCAAGTCCCGGCGAGCCCTGCCCACCTGGGACGACACGGTCCAGGCCTTGCTCAAAGAGGCAGGTGAGCAGGAGTGAACGAGTCGCGTTTCGAGGTCGCTCGTAAGGTCGCCGACGCGGTCCTCTACGAGGGTTACGTGCTCTATCCCTACCGGGCCTCGGCGACCAAGAACCGGGCACGCTTCCAGTGGGGGGTCGTGGTGCCGCCTGCCTACGCGCAGCGCGATCGCTCCGAAACCGACACGCTCTTCACCGATCTATTGCTCGATCAAGGGGCCGAGGGACGTGTGACGGCGCGGCTGCGTTACCTGCAGCTCCAGGCCCGCACCGTCCAACGCCGCGTGGACGACGCCTACGTCGAGGCCGACGAGCTGCGGATCGGCGGACGACACGTCCTGCCCTTCGACGAAGCCGTCGAGCACACCGTCGATGCCGAGGTCGAGATCGCGGCTCTCCTGGAAGGCAGCCGCGAGGTCCCCTTCGTCGCCGCGGGCGGTGAGGATGCCGAGCTCGTCGGCTCCCCGCCCCAGGGCCGCATCGTGCGCCGGCGGGAGGAGGTGCGGGGCCTTGTGGCGCTGCGGGCGGAAGTGTTGCCCGGCCCCCACGGCGTCGTCAAGGTAAGGATCGCGGTGTCCAACACGACCGCTTGCACGCAGGTACCCGAGCGACGCGATGACGGCTTGCGGTGCTCGCTGATCGCCGCTCACGTCCTCGTGGCGGCCGAGGGAGCGCGCTTCATCTCGCTGCTAGAGCCGCCCGAGTGGGCCGCACCTTACGTACGGGCGTGCGAGCGTTCGGTGCTGTTCCCGGTGATCGTCGGGGAGCCGGGGCACGACGACGTCATGCTCGCGTCGCCGATCATCCTCTACGACCACCCCAAGGTCGCGCCCGAGAGTCCGGGCCAGCTCTACGACGCCACCGAGATCGACGAGCTGCTGCTCCTGCGCACGATGACGCTCACCGACGAGGAGAAGGACGAGGCGCGGGCGACCGACGAGCGCGCCGCGGGCGTGATCGAGGGGGCAGAAGAGCTGCCACCGGAGATACTCGAGCGCCTGCACGGAGCGATCAGGTTCATGCGCCGCGCCGGCGCCTCGTCTCCCGCCGGAGTTCCGGACGCCGGCGCATCGCCTCCCGATCGAGGGGCCGGGCCCGCCCCCTGGCCGGCTCGAGGGCCGGGCATCGCAGCGGTCGGCGCTGGGGTGCCGCGCGGCGAGGGGCCGCGGGGTCCGTGGTGGGATCCCGGTGAGGACCGGTCGGTGTCGCCCGAGACCGACAGTATCGACATCGACGGCGTCCCTGTCGCCCGCGGCAGCCGCGTGCGCCTGCATCCCCGGGTCGGCAGCGCCGACGCGCAGGACATGTTCGTCGAGGGGCGCACCGCGCGGGTCGAGGCGGTGTTCCACGACGTCGACGGTCGCGATCACCTCGCGATCACGCTGGAGGACGATCCCACCGCCGAGCTACATAGCTGGTACGGACGCTTCATGTACTTCTCCCCCGCCGAGGTCGAGCCCCTGGGCTCCGACGAACCGGAGGCGGGCTGATGGGCGGCACCTTGGTGGCGGGGGTGGGCAACATCTTCCTCGGCGACGACGGTTTCGGGGTCGAGGTGGCGACCCGCCTGGCGGCGCGCGGGGGCCTGCCCGAGGGCGTGCGGGTCGCAGACTTCGGCATCCGGGCCGTGCACCTCGCCTACGAACTGCTCGACGGCTACGACAACCTCGTGCTGATCGACGCGCTGCCCCGGGGCGGGGAACCCGGCTCCCTATACGTACTGGAGGCCGAGGGCTCCGACACCGACCGCCTCGCCGAGCAGGTGCGCGGCGGCGATACCGCTCTGGTCGATGCTCACGGGTTCGCGCCGGACTCGATGCTGGCACTGCTCGACGTCCTCGGGGGAGGCGTTCGGCGGGTCGTGGTCGTGGGCTGCGAGCCCGCAGACACGTCCGATCGCATGGGGTTGTCGCCCCCGGTGGCCGCAGCGGTGGACGGCGCGATGGCCCTCGTGGATGAGGTGGTTCAGGGGCTCCTCCAATCCGGGGAGCCGGGATGACGAAAGGAGGTCACATGCTGGTGAGGCTGCTCAAGGCGGCGGTAGCGCTGGCGGTCGCCGCGGCGGTCGTGCAATCGCTGCCCGACATCAAGCGCTACCTCGAGCTGCGATCGATGTGAGCGGCCCGGTGAGCACCTATCGCCTGGACCCCGGAAGCTGCCGGGTGTGGTTCGACGGACGCACCAACCTGCATCCGGTGCACGGAGAGGCAAGCGGGCTCGAGGGGAGCATCGAGGCCGCGGTGTCGGACGGCAAGCTCGACCTCTCGACGCCGCCGCAGGCGCACGTCGAGCTGAGCATCGACCGGCTGCGGGCCGGTAACCCGATGATCGACCGCGAGATGCAGCGGCGCCTCGAGGTGCGGCGCTACCCGCGCGCGATCGGCGAGCTGCGTGAGGTGAGCGAGTCGGGCTCGCGAGGCTACCGCGTGGTCGGTGAGCTCACCCTCCACGGCGTGAGCCGGCGCCTCGAGGTCGACGTCGACGTCGACATACCCGACGACGACACCCTGCGCGTCTCCGGCGAGCACGAGATCGACATACGCGACTTCGGCATCGATCCGCCGCGCCTCGCCTTCCTCAAGGCCGAGCCGGGGGTGCACTTCGGGGTCGAGGTCGTGGCCCGCAGGGAACCGTGACCCACCCCGCACAGGCCATGCCACGCCGATCCGGGCGATCTGGAGACCGCCGATCGCAGGGTCAGACGCGTCGATGAGGAGGTGACCATGGAGACGATCATCGGGTTCATCGCCGGCTACTACCTCGGGACCCGCCAGGGACGCGAGGGCCTCGAACGGTTCCTGAATTCGGCGCGCGAGATCGCCGCGTCCGAAGAGGTGCGCGATCTCGCCGCCGGAGCCGCCGACCTCGCCGGCGGCGTCCTGCGCCAGCAGCTCGGCGGGGTGATCGGTGCGAGCGCGGCGGACAAGGCGGGCGCATGGATCGAGAAGCTCTTCTCCGGCCGGACCCCGCTGCGGATCGTTAGCTAGAGGTGCACGAGAGCGGCCTGGGCGAGGCCGTGCTCGAGCGCGTCCTGCAGCGCGCCGGGGGCCGCAAGGTGCTGCGGATGCGCGTGCGGGTGGGGGCCGGGCATCGGGTCGAAGCCGGCGCCTTAGAGGACGCGCTGCGCGCCGCGGCCGCCGGTACCGTGGCCGACGGAGCCGCGGTCGAGATCGTCATCGTGCCAATACGCGTGCTGTGCCGCGACTGCGGCGGCGAGTCCGAAGCCGACGACCCGTGGACGCTCTGCCCCCGCTGCGGTTCGGCGGACGTCGACACCGACGGAGGCGACGACCTCGTGGTCGAGTGGATCGAGCTCGAGAGCGCGACACCAGGGCCCGGACCCCGCACCCCCTCCGGCTAGGGAGCCCGCAGCGGCGGCCCCGCCCCATGAGCCGCCGCTGCGGGCTCCCTAGCCGGAGGGGGTGCGGGGTCCGGGCCCTGGTGT
>CADDZG010000071.1 GCA_902812355.1 Actinomycetota bacterium
CCCTCCCACACCGCGCTCCACAGAGCCGCCAGCAGTTCTCGCTCCGGCCCCCGGCCGAGGACACCGCCCGGTTGCACGACCTCGCCCTTGCCTTGTTGCAGCGCCACGGCATCGTCACGCGCGGCGCGACTGCGGCCGAACGGATCCCGGGGGGCTTCGCCGCGCTCTACCCGGTGCTCGCGGCTTTCGAGTCGGCCGGTCGCTGCCGCCGCGGCTACTTCGTCGAAGGCCTGGGAGGGGCTCAGTTCGCGCTCCCCGGAGCGGTGGAACGCCTGCGCGACCCCCACGCCCACGCGCCGGCGACCACGGTGCTGGCGGCCGCCGATCCCGCCAACCCCTACGGGGCCGCCTTGCCGTGGCCCGAGCGTGCCGGGCACCGCCCGGCGCGCAAGGCGGGGTCGCTCGTGGTCCTCTACGGCGGCCGAGCGGTTGCCTACGTCGAGCGCGGGGGCCGCAGCGTGCTGTCGTTCACCGACGACGACGCAGCGATACGCGCAGCGGTCGACGCCCTCGCCCTGGCGGTGCGCGACGGCACCGCGCCGGCCCTCGACATCGCCACCGTGGACGGGGAGGACGTGACCTCGAGCCGGTGGGCCGCGGCGCTCAAGGAGGCCGGCTTCCGCATCTCGGCGCGCGGCCTCAAGCTGCGGGCGGGCCCGTGAGACGGCTCACCCGCGGGGGCGCCAGCGGGTGCGCGGCATGATCGCGTCCTCGATCACCCGATCCTGGTAGCGGCGGATCCGCTCGAGCATGTCCTCGACGAGGGTCTCGGACAGCAGGTGCGGCTCGAGCCCGAGGTCGAGCAGGCGGGTGTGCTTGGCGTTGTAGTAGTGCTCCTCCTCTTCGACGCGCGGGTTGTCGATCGGCTCGATCCGCACCTCGAGGCCGATCTCCTTGCCCGCCCGCTGCACGAGCTCGGCGAGCTCGACCACCGAGAAGCTCTCGGTGAACTGGTTGAACACGCGGTACTCGCCCGGCTCCGGGGGGTTCTCGGCCGCCAGCTCGACGCAGCGCAGGGTGTCGCGGATGTTGAGGAAGCCGCGCGTCTGCCCGCCGCGGCCGTAGACCGTCAGCGGATGGCCGATCACGGCCTGCACGCAGAAGCGGTTGAGCGCGGTCCCGAAGGTCTCGTCGTAATCGAAGCGCGTCACCAGCCGTTCGTCGAGATCGCACTCGTCGGTGGAGATCCCGTACACGACCCCCTGGTTGAGGTCGGTGGCGCGCAGTCCCCACACGCGGCAGGCGAAGTGGATGTTGGTCGAGTCGTGCACCTTGGAACAGTGGTACAGGGAGCCGGGCTGCTTGGGATATGGGAGGAGGTCGCGGCGGCCCTCGTGAGCGATCTCGATGAAGCCTTCCTCGATGCTGATGTTGGGGGTGCCGTACTCGCCCATCGTCCCGAGCTTGATCAGGTGGGCCTCGGGCACGATCTCCTCCATCGCCCACAGCACGTTGAGCGTGCCGACCACGTTGTTGTGCTGGGTGAGCACGCACTCCTGCCGCCCCCGCATCGAGTACGGCGCCGACGGCAGCTCGCCGTAGTGCACCACCGCGTCGGGACGGAACGAGGCGAAGACCGAGCGGGTCACGTCCCAGTCGAGCAGATCGCCCTCGGTGAAGGTGATCCGGCGGCCCGACACCTGCTCCCAGGCGGCCACCCGTGCGCCGAGGTCGCCGGCGATCGGCGTGAGGGAATCGGTCCCATCCGCGGCGAGCAGGCGCCGGCGCAGGTAGTTGTCTACGAGGTGGACCTCGTGTCCCCGGCGCGAGAAGCGCAGCGCGGTCGGCCAGCCGAGGTACCCGTCCCCGCCCAGGATCAGGATCCGCATGCCGCCACATCCTCCTTGCGCCCGATGCCGCCGCCGGTCGTCCGCGCCCCTGTGGGCCCGGCGGTTGGCGTGAACGATACGCTGCCCGGACCGGCGCGCGTGGGACCGGGGCCCGGAGAACAACGCGCCGGAGGAAGCCCGTCGGGGGGTTTACGCTGGTTTGCGGTAGTCGCCGCGCACCGAGCACACGGGGTGAAGCATGTACGACGCGTTCAAGGATCAGCTCCCCGACATCGATCCCGAGGAGACCCAGGAGTGGATCGACGCCCTGGACCAGGTGATCGATGCGTCGCCGGCGCGCGCCCGCTTCCTGCTGCACCGCGTGATGCAGCACGCCCGTGCCCGCCAGATCGGGCTCCCGGCGATGGTCTCCACCGACTACATCAACACGATCCCGCCCGAGGAGGAGCCATACTTCCCCGGCAACGAGGAGCTCGAGCTGCGCATCCGCCGCATCATCCGGTGGAACGCCGCGGTCATGGTGCACCGGGCGAACCTGCACAACAACGGGATCGGCGGCCACCTGTCGACCTACGCGTCGGCGGCCTCGCTGTTCGAGGTCGGCTTCAACCACTTCTTCCGGGGGCCCGACCACCCCGGCGGCGGTGACCAGATCTTCTTCCAGGGCCATGCGGCCCCGGGGATCTACTCACGCGCCTTCCTCGAGGGCCGCCTGACCGAGGAGCACCTCGAGAACTTCCGCCGCGAGTGCTTCGGCAAGGGTCTGTCGTCCTATCCCCACCCGCGGCTCATGCCCGACTTCTGGGAGCACCCCACCGTGTCGATGGGGCTCACCCCGCTCGCCGCCGTGTACCAGGCGCGTTTCAACAAGTACCTGCAGCACCGCGGCATCCGCGACACCTCGGAGCAGCGCGTGTGGGCGTTCGTCGGCGACGGCGAGATGGACGAGCCCGAGTCGCTAGGAGCACTGCCGGTAGCGTCGCGCGAGCGCCTCGACAACCTCATCATGGTCGTGAACTGCAACCTGCAGCGCCTCGATGGGCCGGTGCGGGGGAACGGCAAGATCATCCAGGAGCTCGAGGCGATCTTCCGCGGGGCCGGATGGCATGTGATCAAGGTGGTGTGGGGGCGCGAGTGGGACGATCTGCTTGCGCGCGACACCGAGGGCGTGCTGGTCAACAAACTCAACACCACGGTGGACGGCAAGTTCCAGAAGTACGTCGTCGAGCCCGGCTCCTACATCCGCGAGGATCTCTTCGGGCCGGACCCGAGGCTCAGGAAGCTCGTCGAGCACCTCTCCGACGACGACCTCAAGAAGCTGCGCCGCGGGGGCCACGACTATCGCAAGCTCTACGCTGCCTACAAGGTGGCCACCGAGCTCAAGGACGCGCCCACGGTGATCCTGGCCAAGACGGTCAAGGGCTGGGTGCTGGGGCAGGCCTTCGAGGCGCGCAACGTCACCCACCAGCAGAAGAAGATGTCCGAGGAAGAGCTCAAGCACTTCCGGGACACCCTGCACCTGCCGATCGACGATCGCGACATCGTCAAGGGTGAAGCCCCCTACTTCCACCCCGGCGAGGACTCCGAGGAGGTCCAGTACCTGCGCGACCTGCGCCGGAACCTCGGCGGCTTCGTCCCGGAGCGGCGCGTTCACGCGGTCGATGTGCCGGTGCCCAAGGACGACATCTACGAGGAGTTCAAGGCGGGCAGCAAGAAGGAACAGACCTTCGCCACGACGATGGTGCTGACCCGGGTGATGCGCTCGATCATGAAGCAGCGCGAGATCGGCCGCCGCATCGTGCCGATAATCCCCGACGAAGCTCGCACCTTCGGGTGGGAGGCGCTGTTTCCGCAGTTCAAGATCTACGCGCCGACCGGCCAGCTCTACGAGCCGGTCGACTCCGAGAGCCTGCTCGCTTACCGCGAGGACCCCAGCGGCCAGCTCCTCGAGGAGGGCATCAGCGAGGCCGGGGGCATGGGCTCGTTCATCGCCGCCGGGACCTCTTACTCGGCCCACGGAGAGCCGATGATCCCGTTCTTCATCTTCTACTCGATGTTCGGGTTCCAGCGGGTCGGCGACCTGATCTGGCAGGCGGCCGACGCGCGCGCCCGCGGCTTCCTGATCGGCGCCACCCACGGGCGCACGACGCTGATGGGCGAGGGATTGCAGCACCAGGACGGTCACAGCCTCCTGCTGGCCACGAGCAACCCCGCGGTGCGCTCCTACGACCCCGCTTACGCCTACGAGCTTGCCGTGGTGATCAAGGACGGGCTCAAGCGGATGCTCGGCGGCGAGGACGTGATCTACTACGTCACCGTCTACAACGAGGCCTACAAGCAGCCGCCCATGCCCGAGGGCGTCACCGAGGAGGACATCCTCAGCGGCCTCTATCCCTTCCGCAGCGCGCCGCAGGAGCGCAAGCACCGGGCACAGCTGATCGGGTCGGGTGTGCTGATGAACGAGGCGGTGAGGGCCCAGGACATGCTCGCCGAGCAGTGGGACGTGGCCGCCGACCTGTGGAGCGCGCCGAGCTTCCAGATGCTGCGCACCGAGGCGCTGGAGGTCGAGCGCCACAACCGGCTGCACCCCGATCAGGCGCGGCGTCAGCCGCTGGTGACGCAGCGGCTCGAGAACCGCGAGGGTCCGGTGATCGCGGTGAGCGACGAGATGAAGGCGGTGCCCGACCAGATCGCGCGCTGGGTCCCGGCCCCCTTCGTGCCGCTCGGCACCGACGGTTTCGGACGCAGCGACACGCGCGAGGCGCTGCGGCGCTTCTTCGAGGTCGATGCCGAGCACATCGTGGTCGCCACCCTGGCGGCGCTTGTGGAGTTCGGCGATCTCAAGCCGGAGACGGTGATCGAAGCGATCAAGCGTTACGAGCTCGACCCCGAGCGCGTGAGCCCCTACATGGCCAAGTAGCGCGGGCAGCGCAGCGACGCGAGAGGGCCCCGGCCGCAGGCGGCCGGGGCCCTTCGCTGACGGAGGCGGCTACGCCTCGGAGGCTCCCCCCGATGGGCCTCCTCAGCTCCGTGCCGCCGCCTCGTCGGGTGAGGATCGCTCTTCCGCCGTCAACACGCGAGGCTGTGGACCTTCGCCCAACAGCTTAGCCACAAGCGTGCCGATGATGCACACGACGAGGTTGAGGATGAAGGCGCTGAAGGCGATGTAGATCGGAGCCGCGATCGAGGGCAAAAAGCTCAGCGTGTACACCGAGCTGGCGAAGCCCTCCTGCACCAGCATCAACGTGCCCCAGATGATCCCCGCGGCCCACCCGGCGAGCACCGCCCAGCGGTTGAGCCATGGGACGTAGAGGGCGAGGAACACCGCGGGGAAGGTCTGCAGGATCCACACCCCGCCGGCGAGCTGGAAGTTGATCGCGTACTGGGTGGGAGCGAAGAGGATGAACGCGACCGCTCCCGCCTTGACGATCGCCGACACCACCTGCGAGACGCGCGTCTCCTCGGCGTCGGACGCGTTGCTCCTGATGAATTCCTTCCACACGTTGCGGGACCACAGGTTGGCGACCGCGATCGACATCACCGACGCCGGGACCAGGGCTCCGATCCCGATCGCCGCATAGGCGAACCCGGCAAAGCCGCCGGGGAAGACCTGGTTGATCAGCGCGGGGAAGGCGCCGTTCGCGCCGTAGGGCCCGTTGCCGCCGATGCCGGCGGCGATTGCCATGAACCCGAACAGCGCGATCAGTCCCAGCAGGAACGTGTAGGCGGGCAGCAGCGACACGTTGCGCTCGACCGCGGCGCGGCTGCGTGCGCTGAAGGTGCTGGTGATCGAGTGCGGATACAGGAACAGGGCCATCGCCGAGCCCAGGGCCAGCGACGTATAGGCGGAGAACGACGTCGGAGACAGCGTCGACAGCTTGCTCGGTACCTGGGAGAAGATGTGCCCGAAACCGCCCAGCCGCAAGGGGATGTAGACGATCGCCACGAGCACGGTCATCCAGATCAAGGTGTCCTTCACGACCGAGATCAATGCCGGCGCCCGCAGTCCGCTGACGAACGTGAACAGGGCTAGGACGGCGAATGCCACCCACAGCGCGATGTCCACCGGCACCCCCATCTGCCCCAGCACGACCTCGATCCCGAACATCTGGAGCGCGATGTAGGGGATCGTGGCGATGATCCCGGTGATCGCCACCGCCAGGGCCAGCAAGCGGCTGTCGAAGCGTTCCTTGACGTAGTCCGAGGGCGTCACGTAGCCGCGCTCGTGGCCGACCTGCCACAACCTGCTGAGGAACGGATACACGAGCGGGTACAGCACGATCGTGTACGGCAGCGCGAAGAGGCCGATCGCGCCCTTGCCGAACACGAGCCCGGGAACGGCAACGAACGTGTAGGCGGTGTAGAGATCGCCGCCGAGCAAGAACCACGTGATCACTGTCCCGAAGGTGCGCCCGCCGAGCCCCCACTGGTGGAGGTCGGTGAGCTCGGCGCGGCGCCACCGGGCGGCGACGAAGCCGACCACCGTGATGCCCACGAACAGCACGATGAAGACCCACAGCTGGTCCCACCTGAGACCCGAGGACACCGCCAGAGGGGCGCTCACGAGCCGCTCCTCGCTCCGCCGGGCTCGGTCTGGTCGGAGGACGGCTCGGTGGCGATCCCCGCCTCGCTGCCAAAGAAGGGCAATCCCGTGCGCAGCTTGTACACGGCCGCGGTCAGCAGCGCGGTGACGATCACCCACGCGAACTGGTACCAGATGAAGAACGGCACGCCGCCGAGGGCGGGGTGGACGTGGGCGTAGAAGGGCGGATACAGCAGCGCCGGGAACGGAGGCAGGAACAGCAGGTAGATCCAGGGGCTGCGGCTCCGGTAACGGAGCCGGCCCGCAGCGCGCCACCTGTTACCGCCGTCTCCCGGCATGCGACCCCCTTTAGGTCTGACCTTATACGACCCGGACCGCCGGGGTTGCGCGCGCGGGATGCTGGGGGGGTGCGATCGCCGAGCAACGCCGACATCGCCGAGCTGCTGTCCCTGCGGGCCGCGGAAGCACCGGACGTGCACCGGGCGCGGGCTTACCGGAGGGCTGCGGCCGCGGCGCTGTCGTGGGAGCTGGAGGCGGCGGAAGTGCTCGCCGCGGGGCTCCCGCTGCGCTCGCTGCAGGGGCTCGGCGAGCGTCTCGCCGCCCGGGTCGAGGCGTGGCTGCGCGACCCACCGGAGGTGCCGGAGCCCCCGCCGGAGCGTGCCGGCTTCGCCACGATGGCGGAGGCGGTGGCCGGCGTCGAACCGGCATGGAGGGGCGTGCTGCGCGGTGATCTTCAGATCCATACCGTGGCCAGCGACGGCAAGCAGAGCGCGGCGGAGGTCGCGGAGGCGGCCGCCGCCGCGGGCTATTCCTACGTGGCGATCACCGACCACTCGCACGGCCTGCCGGTCGCGCACGGGCTCGACGAGCGCCGGCTCGCCGAGCAGGGCGACGAGCTCGCGGCGCTGAACGCGACTCTGGGCGACGGCGCCCCGACCCTCTTGCACGGGGTCGAGATGAACCTCGACGAGCACGGGCGCGGCGACCTCGACGCCGGCACGTTGCGCCGTCTCGACATCGTGCTCGGCGCCTTCCATTCGAAGCTGCGCGAGCGCAACGACGCCACCCCCCGCTATCTCGCCGCTCTAGACAACCCCTACGTCGACGTCCTCGCCCACCCGCGCTGCCGCCGTTACGGGCTGCGGGTAGGGCTCAGCGCGGACTGGGAGGCGGTATGCGCGGCCGCCGCCGCCGCCTCGATCGCCCTCGAGGTCGACGCCTCGGTGATGCGCCAGGATCTCGATGTCGGCGTGCTGGAGATCGCCGCCCGGCACGGCACGCCGATCAGCGTGGGCACCGACGCCCATTCCGTGCACGAGCTCACGTTCGCCCCTCTGGCCCTGCTGGCGTTGCAGCGCGCCGGCGTCGCGCCCGACAGGGTCATCAACACGTGGCCGCTACAGCGCCTGCAGGAGTGGGTGGCATCGCACCGGCGCCGGGCCCGCGCGGCACCCTGAGCTTGAGCCCGGGCGCCTCACAGACGCTCGACGATCATGGCCATGCCCTGGCCCCCGCCGACGCACATCGTCTCCAGCCCCACCGTCTGGTCGCGCGTCTCGAGGTCGTTGAGCAACGTGCACATGATGCGTGCCCCGGTCATCCCGTAGGGGTGGCCTAGGGCGATCGCGCCGCCGTGTGGGTTGAGCACGTCGCCGAAGGGATCGATGCCGAGCTCCCAGCACACGGGCAGGACCTGGGCGGCGAAGGCCTCGTTGAGCTCGATCGTCTCGATGTCGGACAGCGCCATCCCCGCCTGCTTGAGCACCTTGCGCACGGCCTCGATCGGACCGATGCCCATGATCTCGGGAGCGACCCCGGACACCGAGGATGCGACGATGCGCGCCCGCGGGCGGACCCCGAGCTGGCGGGCGCGCTCCGCGCTCATGACCACCACCGCCGCGGCACCGTCGTTCAGCGGGCACGAGTTGCCTGCGGTGACCTTGCCGTCCGGCTTGAAGGCCGGCTGCAGGGCGGCGAGCTTGTCGAGGCTCGACTCCGGCCGCGGCCCGTCGTCGGCCGCCACCACGGTGCCGTCCGGCTTCCGGTAGGGAGTGATCTCGCGTGCGAAGAAGCCCGAGCGCTGCGCCGCGACCGCTCGCTCCTGGCTCCGTTGGGCGTAGCGGTCCATCTCCTCGCGCCCGACGTCGAAGCGCTCGGCGACGTTCTCGGCGGTCATCCCCATCGGTATGTAGACGTTGGCGATCGCGGCGTCGTCCCCGGCGAGCGCGGGATGGAGCTCGTCGGGGTCCTTGGGGTAGCCGTCGACCTGGCTGATCGACTCGACCCCGGCGGCGACGTAGACGTCGCCTTCGCCGGCCGCGATCGCGTGGAAGGCCATGCGGATCGTCTGCAGGCTGGACGCGCAGAAGCGGTTGACGGTGGTGCCGGGGACCTGCTCGGGCAGGCCTGCCAGCAGGGCGACGCGACGGGCAAGGTTCATGCCCTGCTTGCCCTGGGGGAAGCCGCAGCCGACCATGACGTCCACCACCTCGCCGGGATCGAGCCCCGGGACGGCGGCGACCGCCTCGCGCACGGCGAAGGCGGCGAGATCGTCGGGGCGCACGTCGACCAGCGAACCCTTGTGCGCCCGCCCGATCGGTGTGCGAACGGCGGACACGATCACGGCTTCGGGCATCGGCTCATCTCCTGACGCTGAGCGGGGGTCTGCCCGAAGCGTAATGCGGGACGCGCTCGCGCCGGGCCTAGCGGTAGAGGCCGCTGGTCGACAAGATCAGGTCGGCGGCGACGTCGTCGTCCCCTGCGGCGTCCTCGAGCGCGCGCGTGTATCCCAGCAGGTCGAGCCAGCGCCGCCCCTTGTCCGTGAGGTGCAGCTGCGGCTCCCGCCGTACCAGGCCGGCGGCCTCGAGGTCGTCGAGCGTCGGGGTGTGCGTCGCGACGTACGGTTCGCTCGGCATCCACCCACCGTAGCGGGGCGGCAGTTGACCCGCCGGTCCACTGCGACGGTGGCGCCGGCCACGGCCGCGGTGAGCCCCGGGGAGCATCGTGGAGCGGTGAGCGCTGGGCGGATCGGTGCGATCGCCGCGGCGGCCGTGATGGCCGTCGCCCTCGTCGCCGGCGGACACGGGGCGCCGGTGGACCTATCCCGCCGGGCCCCCGCCACGTTCGCCACCGAGCCGCCCGGTTACGAGGTGGCGCGCGTCGTCAGGGTGGTCGACGGCGACACGGCCGTGGTGGCGATCGCCCGGCGGGTCGACGGCCCCGGCGCCGGCGACACCCGGCCCGGGCGCCGATACACCGTGCGCTTCCTCGGCATCGATACGCCCGAGACGGTCAAGCCCGGCACGCCGGTGCAGTGCTACGGCCCCGAGGCGTCCGCCGCCACGCACGCGCTCCTCGACGGCGCTCGGGTCCGCCTCGTGCGCGACGTCGAGGATCGCGACGCGTACGGCCGCCTGCTGCGCTACGTGTACCTCGGCGACGAGATGGTCGACGCCCGTCTGGTGGTCAACGGCTACGCACGGACGCTGCCCTACGCCCCGAACCTGCGCCACGCCGCGCTGCTGGAGGCCCTCCAGGACGAGGCCCGGAGCCACGGCTGGGGCCTGTGGGGGCGCTCGACCTGCGCGGGGCGGCGCTGAGGGCGGCCGCCGCCGCGCCGCATGCTCCTTGCACCACTAGCATGCGAGTCATGGCGATCACCGACGCCGCCGGTCTGCCCCGGGTGTCGGGCGTGGCGCGGGTGATGCTGGGACTGCTCGCCGTGTTGTGCCTGGCGGCTTTCGTGGTCGTTGCCGACCTCGGGATCAACGCCGGCCGGATCCACTACGGCGTGCACGTGGGCGACGTCGGGCTCGGCGGGCTCACACCGTCCGAAGCGGTGTCCAAGCTGGCTGCCTCCCGGGCCTCGGATCCTCTCGCCCGGCGCATGCGCACGACGCCGCTCGTGTTCAGCGGCCACGGTCTGCGCTTCGAGGTGGTACCGGCACGTGTCGGTTGGATCCCCCACCCCGCCGATACGACGCACCGGGCGATGAAGGTCGGGCGCAAGGGTGGGTTGCTGTCGGCCGCGTTACAGCGGGCCAAGGCGTGGGTCGTGGGCGAGCGCGTAGTGTGGGTCGGGCGCCCCTCGGCCAAGAAGGTCGGCATCGTCCTCAACCGCTGGAAGCGGGTGGCGCGGCGGCACGGCTACGTGCTCGATACCGCCAGGATGCGCTTCAAGCTGCGCTGGACGATGTCGTCGTGGCCGCGCCGGCCTGCCTACCGGCTCCCCCTGACGGCCCGCCGCTGAGCGCGCTCAGGGCCCGGGCGACGCCGGTAGCGCGGTGGCCGAGGTGCCCGGGCTCTGGGTCGGCTGCGGGCTCGGCGTCGGGCTCGGCGTCGGGCCTGGGGT
>CADDZG010000072.1 GCA_902812355.1 Actinomycetota bacterium
TCGCGGCGCCGTTCGCCCGGGTGGCAAGCTCGGGCTCGGGTACGCCGATCTCCGCCGCCTGCTGCGCGCGCGGCCCCGGCGCCCGCGCCGTGTCGATCCCGCTCTCCACGAACACCGCGGCGAGGGCGACGCGCGCCGCGGTGACGACGATCCGTTGCATCGCTCACCTCCGAGGGCCACCTTCGCGCCGCCGGGATCGGGCGCGCGGCGCAGCGGCTACGCTGCAGCGGTTCCAAACGGCTGCTCGAGGAGGCAACGAAGATGCGACCTGCGGGCACGATCGCGTGGATCACGGGGGCATCCGCCGGTATCGGCGCGGCCTGCGCGCGCGAGCTGGTGCGACGGGGGGCACGGGTCTACGGGACCGCCCGCAGCCGCGATCGCCTCGAGGATCTCGCCGCCACGCTCGGCGGCTTCTCGCCCCTGCCCGGGGACGTCACCGACCTCGCGGCGATGCGGGCCGCGGCTGCCGACATCGTGGCGCGCGAGGGCCGGCTCGACCTCCTCGTGGCCAACGCAGGCGTATGGCGCTCGCTGCCTCTGCACCGCTTCTCGGCCGAGGCCGTCGCCGCCACGCTCGAGGTCAACGTCACCGGCGCGGCCAACTGCATCGATGCGGTGCTGCCGCACATGCTCGAGCGAGGCCGCGGCACGATCGCCGGGGTCGCCAGCCTCGCCGGCTACCGGGGGCTGCCCGGAGCGGCCGCCTACAGCGCATCCAAGGCGGCGCTGATCGCGCTGCTCGAGAGCCTGCGGATCGACGCGCCGCGTCACGGGCTGCGGGTGGTGACGATCAACCCGGCCTTCGTCGACACCGCGATGACCGCGCGCAACCGCTTCCCGATGCCGTTCATGGTCGACGCCGAGCGGGCCGGGCGGGCCATCGTCGACGGGCTCGAACACGGGCACGACGAGATCGCCTTCCCGTTGCCCATGGTGGCGGGGGCCAAGCTCATGCGCCTGCTCCCGGTGAGGTTGCATGCGGAGCTCTTCCGCCGCTTCGGCCGGGGTGTTTCAGCCCTCGCCGGCCCCCGGTGACGGGCCCTCCCCGCGCCCGCGCATCGCAACCCAGCCCAATGCCCCGCCGGCGTAGACGAGGGCCGCGGCTACGAGGTAGCCGTGTCCGGTGAAGGCCGAGGCGACTACGGCGCGCGCGAAGCGCCCGAGGTCAGCAGCAGACTCGCCAGCACGAGGACGCAGGCGTCGACCACCCACTACAGCCCCGACGGCGTGGCGGAGAGATCTCGCTGGATCGTCGGCAGGGCGACGTTGACCACGGTGTTATCGATCACCACGATCAACAGCGCGCTGCAGCAGATCGCAAGCACCACCCCCGGAGCGGTCTCGCGGCGGGGCGCGTCACCCCAGGACCTCCCGGGCGGCACGCGCTGCCATGATGTCCTCGCGTGCCGCGATCGCCACCACCCGGACCCGAGCCCCGGGCCGCGACAGCTCGGCGTCGGGCGTCGCCCCCTCGTTGGCCGCGGGATCGATCGTCACGTCCAGGGGGCCGAGCCGGGCGCACACGCCGGCCCTCACCGGCGCAGAGTTCTCACCGATGCCACCGGTGAACACGAGCGCGTCCAGGCCCCCTGCAGCGACCGCCATCGCCCCCACCGCGGTGGCGACGCGATGGCAGAAGACGTCGAGGGCGAAACGGGCCTCGGGCGCATCCGAGCGCTGCAGCTCGGCGACGTCCCCGCTGATCCCGGACAGCCCCAGCAGCCCGGACCGGCGCTCCAGGACCTCGGCGAGCTCGTCGGCACCGATGCCTGCGGCCAGCAGATGCAGCAGGGCGCCGGGGTCGACGCTGCCCGAGCGCGTCGCCATCGGCACCCCCTCGAGCGGGGTAAAGCCCATCGTCGTGTCCACCGACGCCCCGTGGCGCACCGCGGTGACCGAGCACCCGCCGCCGAGGTGGCACACGACCACGCGTGCGGCCGCCACCCGTTCGGCCGCCCATGCCACCGACAAGCCGTGGAAGCCGTAGCGCCTGATGCCGTGGCCGACCCTCAGGTGCTCGGGCAGGGCGTAGGCGCGCGCCGCCGCGGGCATCGTGGCGTGAAAGGCGGTGTCGAACACCGCCACGTGCGGGACCCCGGGCAAGACCCGGCGGGCCACACGCAAGGCCTCGAGCGCGGGCCCGTTGTGCAGGGGGGCGAGCTCGACCACCGCGGCGAGCTGCGCGGCGACGTCGTCGTCGATCACCACGGGAGCGACGAAACGCGGCCCTCCGTGCACCACCCGGTGCACCACGGCGGCCACGTCCCGGGGAGCGGCGTCCAGCGACGCCACCGGGGTGGCGTCGCCGTCCTCGACCACCGACAGCTTGAGGCTGGTCGAGCCGGCGTTGACCACGAGAAGACGGACGGCCCGGCTCACCGTGGCGAGGTCTCGCTCAGTAGGGCCACACCCAGTCGCGCACCTCGGGGATGTCCTCCCCCTCACGGTGGGTGTAGGCACGCGCCTGCAGGCGGGCGTCAGACATCTCCTGGCGCAGGCGCCCGGCCCGGCGGGCGAGCCCCGGAACCCGGTCGATCACGTCCATCACCAGGTGGTAGCGGTCGAGGTCGTTGAGCATCACCATGTCGAAGGGGGTGGTGGTCGTGCCTTCCTCTTTGTACCCGCGCACGTGGAGGTTGGCGTGGTTGCGCCTCCGGTAGGTGAGGCGATGGATCAGCCACGGGTAGCCGTGGTAGGCGAAGATCACCGGACGATCGGGCGTGAACAGGGCATCGAACTCGGCATCGGTGAGCCCGTGGGGGTGCTCGGTATCGGGCTGCAACCGCATGAGGTCGACGACATTCACGACCCGCACGCGCAGCTCGGGAAGGTGCCGGCGCAGCAGGGCCGCGGCGGCGAGCGTCTCGAGCGTGGGGATGTCCCCGCAGCAGGCCAGCACGACGTCGGGCTCGCCGTCCTCGTCGGTGGACGCCCATCCCCAGATGCCTATGCCGCGCGAGCAGTGCACGATCGCATCTTCGATCGACAGGTAGTTCAGCGCCGGCTGCTTGCCGGCCACGATCACGTTGACGTAGTGGCGGCTGCGCAGGCAGTGATCGGCGACCGACAGCAGGCAGTTGGTATCGGGGGGCAGGTAGACACGAATGATCTCCGCCTTCTTGTTGACGACGTGGTCGATGAAACCGGGGTCCTGGTGGGAGAACCCGTTGTGGTCTTGACGCCACACGTGCGAGCTCAGCAGGTAGTTGAGCGAGGCCAACGGCCTGCGCCACGGTATGCCGCGCGTCACCTTGAGCCACTTGGCGTGCTGGTTGAACATCGAGTCGACGATGTGGACGAAGGCCTCGTAGCAGTTGAAGAGTCCGTGCCTGCCGGTCAGCAGATAACCCTCGAGCCATCCCTGGCAGAGGTGCTCGGACAGCACCTCCATCACCCGCCCGTCGGGAGCGAGGTGCTCGTCGGTCGGTTCGATCGGCAGCTGCCACGCCTTGGCGGTGGCCTCGTACACCGCCCCGAGCCGGTTGGAGGCGGTCTCGTCGGGACCGAAGATGCGGAAGGTGTTCGGGTTGGCGGCGACCACGTCGCGCAGGAAGGCACCGAGCACGCGGGTCGCCTCCGACGAGGTCGTGCCCGGCTGTGGCACCTCGACCGCGTAGGCACGGAAGTCGGGCAGTTCGAGCTCGCGCAGCAGCAGGCCTCCGTTGCTGTGCGGGTTGGCGCTCATGCGCCGCTCCCCGCGCGGGGCCAGGGCCCGCAGTTCGGCGCGCAGCCGCCCGGAGGCGTCGAACAGCTCCTCGGGCCGGTAGCTGCGCATCCACGACTCCAGTACCTCCCGGTGGCGATCGTCGGTGCGGGCCTCGCCCACCGGGACCTGATGGGAGCGCCACGTCCCCTCCACGGGCACGCCGTCGAGCTCGGCCGGCCCGGTCCACCCCTTGGGCGTCCGCAGCACGATCAGCGGCCAGCGGCGCCTTTCCGGGGTGCCGCGACGCGCCGCCGCCTGCAGCGACGCGATCCCGTCGAGGGCATGTTCGAGCGCGGCGGCGACCGCCTGGTGTACCTCGGCCGGCTCGTCACCGGAAACGATCGTCGGCTCCCATCCCGCGCCGCGCAGCAGGGACACGAGCTCGTCCTCGGGGATGCGCGCCAGCACGGTCGGGTTGGCGATCTTGTAGCCGTTGAGGTGCAGCACCGGCAGCACCGCCCCGTCGGTCACCGGGTTGAGGAAGCGCAGCGACTGCCAGCTGCCGGCGAGGGGGCCGGTCTCCGCCTCCCCGTCGCCGACCACGCACACCACCAGGAGATCGGGGTTGTCGAAGGCTGCACCGAAGGCATGCGCCAGCGCGTAGCCGAGCTCGCCGCCCTCGTGGATCGAGCCGGGCGTCTCCGGCGCGGCGTGGCTCGGGATCCCGCCGGGGAACGAGAACCGGCGGAACAGCCGGCGCAGGCCGTCCTCGTCCTCGGACACGTGTGGATAGAGCTCGCTGTAGGTGCCCTCGAGGTAGGCGTTGGCGACCACGGCCGGGCCCCCGTGGCCCGGCCCGGTGATGAAGATCGCGTCGAGGTCGCGCTCCCGTATCAGCCGGTTGAGGTGCACGTAGATCAGGTTGAGCCCGGGCACGGTGCCGAAATGGCCGAGCAGGCGCGGCTTGATGTGCTCGGGTTTCAGCGGCTCGGTGAGCAGCGGGTTGTCGAGCAAGTAGATCTGCCCGACCGACAGGTAGTTGGCGGCCCGCCAGTAGGCGTCGAGCGCGTCGAGCTCGGCCTGCGATAGGGGCCGGCCCCGGGCAGCGGCGGTGGTCGCGTCCATGGGCTGTGAGCCTAAGCCCGCCGCCGCAACAGGGCTCCTAGGTGGGGGCCGAAGTCAGGGCGAGGATGTGCCCCGAGGCGCGCAGCAGCGCGGCGTCGTCGAATAGGTAGGGGGTGGCGTTGGCGATGTCGTGCACCGGGCCGTCGAGCTGCTCGGAGCCGGCGGCAGCGTTGAGGGTGTAGCGCACCGGGATCTCGTGTGTCACCACCAGCACGCACGCGGCATCGACCGCCGCCAGCTCGCGCAGAGCGCGGGCGTAGCGGCGGGCCGCATCGTCGAGGCTCTCGCCGCCGGGGAACCGCTCGCTGCGGGCGTGGCTGCGCTTGTAGGCCCGGTAGCGGGCCACGGGGGCGAGGTCGAGGTCGCCGACGTCGACGTCGTCGAGCAGCGGCTGGCTCACCAGCGGCACCTCGCGCCCGGCGAGGGCGAGCTCGGCCGTGCGCCGCGTGCGAAGGAAGCGGGTGTGGACGCAGAGGTCGATCACGATGCCCGACAGCTGGCGACCCAGCGCCCTCGCCTCTTCCTCTCCCCGGGGCGTGAGATCCACGGGGCGCGCCGGATCGCCGTTCACCCGGCCCTCGACGTTGAGGACCGATTCCGCATGGCGTGACAGCACGAACAAGCGCACCGCCCAGAGGCTACCCGCAGGCGCGCGTAGCATCACGGTGCGGTGGGTTGGATCGACTCCTCGGGATACTGGCTCGCCCGCCTGCTGCTGGAGCGAGGCATCGCCGCTCTGTTCGCCGTGGCCTTCGTGGCCGCCTACAACCAGTTCCCCGCGCTGCTCGGCGAGCGTGGCCTGCTGCCGGTACCACGGCTGCTGGCCGTGACCACGTTCCGCGACTCGCCGAGCCTGTTCCACCTGCACTATTCGGATCGTCTGCTGCGCGCGCTGACGCTGGCCGGCGCGGCCGCGTCGGTGGCCATCGTCGCCGGGGCCGTGGACCTGCTGCCGGTGTGGGCCGGCATCCTGCTGTGGCTGACGATCTGGTTTTTGTACCTGTCGATCGTCAACGTCGGGCAGACCTTCTACGCCTTCGGCTGGGAATCGATACTGCTGGAGGCCGGTTTCCTGGCCGCGTTTTTGGGGCCGTCTTCGGTGGCGACGCCCCTGCCGGTGATCTACCTCGTGCGCTGGCTGCTGTTCCGGATCGAGTTCGGCGCGGGGCTGATCAAGATGCGCGGCGACCCGTGCTGGCGCGACCTCACCTGTCTCTACTACCACCACGAGACCCAACCGATGCCGGGGCCGCTGTCGTGGCACTTCCACCGCCTGCCTCGCCCGGTCCACCGCGCCGAGGTGCTCGCCAACCACTTCGCACAGCTCGTCGTCCCCTTCGGGCTGTTCGTGCCGCAACCGGGGGCGGGGATCGCCGGGGCGGTGGTCGTGGTCACCCAGCTGTGGCTCGTGGCCAGCGGGAACTTCTCGTGGCTCAACTGGGTGACGATCGTGCTCGCGCTGTCCTGTATCGGGGACGGCTTCGCCGGGATCCCCGACCATGCCGCGGCGCCGGCACCTCTGTGGTTCGACGCCGTCGTGCTCGCCGTGCTCGCGGTCCAGGCGGCGCTGAGCTACTGGCCGGTGCGCAACATGCTGTCGCGCCGCCAGCTGATGAACTTCTCCTTCAACCGCCTCCACCTCGTGGGGACCTACGGAGCCTTCGGGTCGATCACGCGCCGGCGGCGCGAGGTCGTGATCGAGGGCGCCCACGAACCGGGCCCGGGCAAGGAGCCGCAGTGGCGTGAGTACGGCTTCAAGGGCAAGCCCGGCGACCCCGCCAGGAGGCCTCCGCAGGTGGCCCCCTACCACCTGCGCCTGGACTGGCTGATGTGGTTCGTGCCGCTGTCCCCCGCCTATGCCGGGGCGTGGTTCCGCCGGCTGCTGCAGCGCCTGCTCGAGGGCGATCGCGCCACCCTGCGCCTGTTGGCCGACAACCCGTTCCCCGACCGGCCCCCGGACCTCCTGCGGGCCCAGATGTACCGCTACCGCTTCACCACGAGGGCCGAGCGCCGCGCCACCGGGAGGTGGTGGGAGCGCGAGCTCGAGGGGACCTTCGTCGGTCCCGTCACCCTGACCCGCTAGGCCGTAGGGTGAGGCGATGCGTCCGCTCGCCGGGGGTGCGGCCCGCGGCCTGGTTGCCGGAGCCGCCGGCACCGTGGTGTTCGACGCGCTGTGGTACCGGCGCTACCGCGCCGGCGGCGGCGAGAGCGGGCCCCTGCGCTGGGAGTTCTCGGCTGCTACGAAGTGGGACTCGGCCGGGGCCCCGGCCAGGCTCGCCCGGATGATCTACGAGGCCATGCTACGGCGGCCGCTGCCCGCGACGCGCATCCCTCTCGCCAACAACCTGATGCACTGGGGCTACGGCACCGCCCAGGGGGGCGCCTACGGGCTCGCAGCAACGGCCGTGGGCACCACCTCACCGTTGCTCGGATTGGTGCACGGCCCTGCCGTCTTCCTCACCAGCTACGCAGTGCTGGGGGCGCTCGGCTTGTACGAGCCGATATGGCGCTACGACTCCCGCACCCTGTGGCGCGACCTCGGCGCGCACCTCGTCTACGGGGTTGCGACCGCGGCCGCGTTCCGGGCCCTGGCCCGCGGTCGCCGGGTCACCTGAGGCGAACCGCGCGCCGCCCGCAGGAGGCACGCCACGACAGCGGCACCTGCTCGGCCTCGACTACGTGCGGCCAGCAGCTCGCCGATCTCGACCGCGACCGCGGTCTTGCCCGCGCCGATCGTGCCGTCGACCAGTATCGCCTCGAAGCGTTCCCGCATCGTCGCAAACTAGCGGCCCGGCGCACACGGCGGTCCGCGGGGCCGGTCACAGTCGGGCAACCCACTCCTGGACCGACGACACCTCGGCCTGGCGCGGGAACACTTTACCGGTCAGCACCCTATGCACCTCGTCGTCGGCATCGAGGCACGCGTCGTGCAGGACGGTGAGACGGTAGTCGCGGTCGGCTGCCTCCCGCACGGTCGACAGCACCACACCGCTGGTGGCGATGCCGGCGAGGACCAGCTCCTCGACCCCGAGCGAGCGCAGCAGGACCTCGAGGTCGCTGCCGGCAAAGGCGCTGACACGCTTCTTGACCACCACCGGCTCGGACGGCCGCGGGCGCACCGCCGGATGTATCTGCGTCGCCGGACTGTCCTCCTCCAACCCCTCACGGCGGGCGAGAGCGGCGAAGGCCCGGTTGCGTGCGTTCGCCTCGGGCGCGCCTGGACGGAAGGCGACGCGCACGAAGATCACGTGGAGCCCAGCCGACCGTGCCGCATCGAGCGCGGTTCGCAGGCGATCGAGATAGCCGCCGTCGGCGGCCCCGTAGCGATCGACGATCCCCTGCTGCACGTCCATGATCAGCAGCGCGCTCGAGCCGCGTTCCGGATCCATGCGGTCACCTCCTCACGCTCGTATGTGGCCCACGGCCTGCGAACCGGCCGCGGGCCGCTCAGCCCTCGACCGAACCGGGCCGCAACGGCGGCGGACGCTGGATCGCGGGATCCAGCGTGCCCCACGTTGCGAGCCCCAGCGCGATCGCCACGAACACGCCTACGGCGACGCGCTCGGGCAGGCTCGCCAGCAGGAACCCTGCCGCGAGCGGCCCGATCGGCGCGATCGACAGTGAGATCGTGCTGCGCACCGACTCGACCCTGCCGAGCAGGCGGTCGGGCGTGAGGCCAATCCGGTAGGAGTTGACCACCGAATCGGTCGCGGGGATCGCCAGGGCAGGCACGATCAGACCGGCCACGAGCACGTAGACGTTCGGCCACAAGACAAACGCGATGCACGCCGGCCACGCCCACAGCTCGAGCAGCATCACCCCGCGCAGCGGGAGGGCCCCCCGCACCCGGCCGGACAGCAGCGATCCCGCCAGGAGGGCGACGCCGAAAGCCGCCACCAGCCCGCCGATCGCCGCTCCCGACAAACCCTGACGCCGTCCGATCACGACGGTAGCGAGCAGCAGCCCGGGGCCGAGGAGGTTGGTGAGCCCGTAGAGCATGGCGGCCACGCGCAGGAAACGGTTGCCCCACAGGAAGTTCATGCCTTCGGCCACTCGCACCCGCCACGATGCGTCCACGGCCGGCCGCGCCTGTTGGAAGCGGCTGCGCATCGCCAGCAGCGACAGGCTCGAGAACACGTACGAGCACGCGTCGACCACGAACGGCAGGGGGCGCGCCAGCCCGTACAGGGCCCCTCCCAGCGGCGGACCGCCGAGCCGCACGGCTGCCTGGCGGCCGGTCTGAGCCGCTGCGGCAGCGGGTAGCTGCTCGGCCGACACCACGGCACGCAACGCCCCTGGCTGGCACGCAGAGAACAACGCGCTGCCCGCCCCCTCGACCGCCGCGGCGAACGCGATCTGCCACAGCCGCACCGATCCCGTGATTACCGCCGCCGCCAGGCCCCCGATCGCGGCGACGCGCACGCCGTCGGCCACGATCATCAGCGTCCTGCGATCGTACCGGTCCGCGGCCACGCCGGCGGGGATGCCGAGCAGCGGCGCCGGGGCCGTGCGGGCGAACGAGACGAGCCCCGCAGCCGCGGCCGACCGCGTCACCGCCAGCACCAACAAGGGGTAAGCGATCGAAGAGCACTGCGTGCCCAGCGTCGACAGCAGCTGCCCGCCCTGGAGCAGCACGAGATCACGGTTGCGCCACAGCCCCACAGCCACCGAGCGAAGATACAGGAGCGTGCCCGGCAGGCCTCGGTCGCAGCCCGGGGGGCCGCGACCACGACGCCTCAGGACCAGGCGGCCGGACCGTGCGAGCGAAGCGAAACGCGGTGACGGTAGGGGCCGGCCCGCGCCGGGGACGAGGGGGGCGGTGGCGGAGGTCCATGTGCGCGTGAGGCACCGGCGCTCTAGGCAGTGCCGGTTTCCCGAGGGAGTGCTGTGGGTGCACCCGGGCAACGAGCGGGCCCGGGCTTCTACGGAGCCGCCGGCTGGCGCGCGACCAGGAGGTACCCGGCGTGAGGGTCCCCCGACGCCTCGCCGACCTCGCCGCCGCCTGATCGCCGCCGAAGCGACGCCTCAGGTGCGCCATGCAGCGGTGCGCCCCCTGGGTTCCCGCGCTCGAACGGCACCGGTAGCCTGGCCGGGTTACGGCGGCGATCGACGTGCGCGGCACGCACACGGGATGGTGAGCGCATGCCCGCTCGGGATCTCTCGGTCCCGGAAGACATGGAGACGAAGCGGCTCAGGTTGCGGCGGGCGCGCACCCGAGACGCCCCGATGCTGTTCCGCGCCTACTCCAGCGACCCCGAGGTGACGCGCTACCTCACCTGGGATACGCACGGCTCGGTCGACGACATGCGGGCGTTCCTCGAGCGGGCGCACGACGCGTGGGAGTCGGGGTCAGAGTTCGTCTGGGTGATCGAGGAGCGGTCTGGCGGCGCGGCGGTGGGCACTATCTCAGTCCGCCCGGTCGGCCGACGTGCCGGCATCGGCTACGTGCTCGCGCGCGACAGGTGGAACCGCGGCTACATGACCGAGGCACTGACCCACCTGATCGCATGGCTGTCGGCTCAGGAGGGCATCGCCCGGATCGAGGCTCTGTGCGACGTGGACAACCTCGCCTCCCAGAAGGTGATGGAGAAGGCGGGGATGACGCGCGAGGCGCTGCTGCGGCGCCGCATGGTTCTGCCGAACCTCTCGCCGAAGCCGCGCGACATGTACCTCTACTCCGTGAGGTCGTGAAGGCGGTGGCGCGCCCACGGGCCGAGCGCCCCGATGTCATCGCCGCCGGTGTCCCCGACGTCATCGCCGCCGGCGATCACGCCGCGGGCATGGCCCCGTCGCTTCA
>CADDZG010000073.1 GCA_902812355.1 Actinomycetota bacterium
CCGGGGCAGGCCCCAGGCCTCGTTGCCGACCACCACCGCGACGTCTCCCGACAGGGGCTCTTCGTGCAGCGCCGCGGGGGCCGCGGGGTCGGTGCCGAGCAGGATCGCGCCGCGCGCCCGCAGCGCGGCGGCGGCGTCCTCGAACCTCACCTCGCACACCACCGGCACGTGGAACAGCGCCCCCGCGGAAGAGCGCACGACTTTGGGCGAGAAGGGGTCGACGCTGCCGGCGGTGAACACCACCGCGTCGGCGCCCGCCGCGACCGCGGAGCGGAGCATCGTGCCGGCATTGCCGGGGTCCCGGACCTGGTCCAGGACAAGGGTCAGCCCCAGGCGCGACGGCAGGTCGTCCAGCCGCACCGGCTCGCGCCGGGCCACCGCCACGACCCGCGCCGGCGTGACGGTGTCGCAGAGGGCACGCGCCACCTCCGGGGTGATCTCGGTCGCCCGGACGCCGCGCGGCAGCGCCGGCTGCACCGGAGCCGGTCCCGGGACGACGAACACCTCGGCGAGCTCGAAGCCTGCGGCGGCCGCTTCGGCGACCCTCACCGCCCCCTCGACCAGGAAGGCGCCGGCCTGCTCGCGTCCTCGCCGGCGCAACAGCTTGCGTGCCGCGACCACGCGCCGGTTACGCGTGCTCGTGATCGCGGCCATGGCCGCTAGGAGGCGGCCTCCAGTCCGGCCTTGGCCCGTTCCGCCAGCTGGGCGAAGGCGTCGGGCTGGTTCACCGCGAGCTCGGCCAGCATCTTGCGGTCGATCTCGATGTCGGCAGCCCGCAGCCCCGAGATGAAACGGCTGTAGCTCAAACCGTTGTCCCGGGCCGCGGCGTTGATGCGCGTGATCCACAGCCGCCGGAAGTCACCCTTGCGGGCGCGGCGGTCGCGGTACGCGTAGACGCCCGAGTGCAGCACCTGCTCGTGCGCCGCCTTGTAGTGCTTGCCGCGCGCCGAGTAGTAGCCCTTGGCCTGCTCGAGGACCTCCCGCCGCCGCTTGCGGCCGGCGACGCTGCGCTTCACCCGTGGCATCGCAACCTGCCTTTCCTCACGTCCTATCGCTCGTCGTCATGGGCTCCGACCGCACGCTCCGGGCCGGGCCGGTCAGCCCGCGAGCAGCCGGCGGACCTGCTTGCGATCCGCGTCCGACACCATCCCCGGCCGCCCCAGGCGCCGCTTGCGACGGGCATCCTTCTTCTCCAGGATGTGGTTCGCGTACGCCCGGCGCCGCACGATCTTGCCGGTGCGCGTGGTCCGGAACCGCTTCGCCGCCCCGCGGTGCGACTTCATCTTCGGCATGCTCTCAACCTCCCTCGGCGCGGGTGATCTTGATCGGCCGCGGCTTGGGCTGTTCCTTGGGCTCCTCCGCCGGCGCGGCCCGCGCCCTGCGGGGGCGGGACGGCTGCGGCGAGCGCTGGGTGACCGCTTCCTTGAGCGGGCTCAACACCATCGTCATGTTGCGGCCGTCGAGCTTGGGCGGGGTGTCGACCCGAGCGATGTCGCCGAGCTCTTCGGCCAGGCGGTCGAGCAGGCGCCGGCCGTTCTCGGGGTGCATCGTCTCCCGCCCCCGGAACATGATCGTCACCTTGACCTTGGCTCCCTGATGCAGGAAGCGCACGATGTGACCCTTCTTGGTCTCGTAGTCGTGCTGATCGATCTTGGGTCGCATCTTCATCTCTTTGACGACCACCTGCGACTGCTTGCGGCGCGATTCGCGCTGCTTGACGGCTTGCTCGTACTTGTACTTGCCGTAGTCCATGATCCGGCACACGGGCGGATCCGCCTGGGGAGCGACCTCGACGAGATCGAGGTCCTGATCCCGCGCCAGGCGCAGGGCCGACTCCGTGTCCATGATCCCGATCTGGTTCCCGTTGGGATCCACCACCCGGACCCGCGGTATGCGAATCCGGTCGTTGACCCTCAGGTCCTGCTGCGCGATACCTCTCTCCTTCCGACGATCTACCCGGCCGGCCGCAACCGCCGGCAATGAAAAAGCCGGCAACGCCAAGACGACGTCACCGGCTCACGCGCCGTGCGACCCTCAGACCTCTTCGGCCCGGCGCCCGGCCGGCCTCGAGGTGAGGGGCCCAGGGCCCCTTCTTGGCGGTTCCTAGCGTACGCGAGTATAGACGCATGGCTCCCCCGGACCACCCCTCAGAGGAGGATCGGCCCCCGCGCAGGCCGCGGGTCGTGGACAAGCGCATATCTGCCCGCAGCGCGGCATCGCCCCCGGCCGAAGCCCCCGGCGATGCCGGTCCCGAGCCGGCGGGGACGCAGGTTCGTCCCCAGCCGGGCCCGGCTCCGCAGCCGGAGCAGGCTCCGAGGTCGGCCCCAGCACAGGCGGAGGCCGGGGACCCCGCCGCCCGCGTGTGGACCCCCGAGCAGGAGGAAGCGGCCCGGCGTCTGGCGGAGCAAATCCTGCAGACGCCGGCGGAGAACTGGGTGCTCAACGCGGCCATGACCCTGATAGACGTCGCCTCGGTCAAGCTCGACGGCGGCGATCTCGCCGGGTCCCAGCTGGCGATCGACGCCCTCGACGCCCTGATCGGCGGGGTCGGTGTGCGCCTCGGGGACGCCGAGGGAGCGCTGCGCCGGGCCCTCGCCGAGCTGCAAATGGCCTACGCCCGGCGCGCTGCGGGTCCCCCACCGGGGGGCCCGCAAGGAAACTGATCGCGCCGGCTACAGCGGGCGGACGTTGGCGGCTTGCTTGCCCTTGGGGCCCTCGGTCACCTCGAACTGCACCCGCTGGCCCTCGGTGAGCGATTTGTAACCATCCATCTCGATGGCCGAGAAGTGGACGAAGACGTCGTCACCGTCCGCGCCGGTGATGAACCCGTAGCCCTTCTCGTTGCTGAACCACTTGACGGTGCCCTCTGCCACCTGACGTCCTTTCCACTACCGGCCGGGATCGACCGCACCTGCGATGCGGCAGGAAAGTTAGCACAAGCCGGGCGCTGCGGTCGGCTCCGCACCGGGTCAGGGCACGATCTTGGACACCGGCAGCTCGAGGATGTCTTCGGCGCCGAGCTGCTTGAGCGTGGGTATCAGCACGTTGACCTCGGCCTTGGGCACCACGGTCTCGACCGCGAAGTAGCCGTCGCCGGCGAGCGGTGCCACGGTGGGGGCGCGCATCGCCGGCAGGGCGGCGATCACCGCATCCAGCCGGTCGCGCCCGACGTTGAGCTTCACGACGACCCGGCCGCGCGCCCGGATCGCGCCGGTGAGCAGCAGGGTGAGCTCGTCGATCGCGCGCCGCTTGGGCTCGTCGGCGTACGCATCCGGGTTGGCGATCAGCTGGGTGCGCGACTCGAGCAGGACGTCGACGATCGTCATGCCGTGCCGGCGCAGCGTCGCCCCGGTCTCGGTGAGGTCGACGATCGCGTCGACGATCTCCGGCACCTTGGCCTCGGTCGCGCCGTAGGACAGGAGGATCCGCACCGGGATCCCGAGCCTCTCGAAGTAGGCGCGGGTGAGGTTGGGCAGCTCGGTCGAGATGCGAGCGTCGGGCTTGATCTGCTCCGGGGAGGTGATCCCGGCGTCGGCCGGTACCGCCAGCACGACCTTCACCGGACGATCGGTGGCCTTGGAGTACTCGAGCGGGGTCACCTTGACGACGTCTGCACCGGTCTCGGCGATCCAGTCCTCGCCGGTGACGCCGATGTCGAAGAAGCCCTCGGCGACGTAGGTCGGGATCTCCTGGGGCCTCAGCACCGCCACCGACGCGACGCGCGGATCGTCGATCGTCGCCCGGTAGTCGCGGTCCGAGGCCCGCACGATCCGCAGGTCCGCGGCCTCGAAGAGCTCGAAGGTGGGGCGTTCGAGGCTGCCCTTGGGGACGACGAGGCGGAGCATCAGTCCCCGGACTTGGGCAGCGACGCCATCAGCCCCGCCATCTCTATCGCCGCCAGGGCGGCCTCGAAGCCCTTGTTGCCGAGCTTGCCGCCGGCCCGCTGCTCGGCCTGCTCGGGCGTGTCGCAGGTGAGCACGCCGAAGGTGATCGGGACCCCGGTGTCGAGCGCGGCCCGGGCCACGCCGGTGGCGGCGGCGGAGGCGACGTGGTCGAAGTGCGGGGTCTCCCCGCGGATCACCGCCCCGAGGCACACGACCGCGTCGTACTCCCCCGACAGCGCCAGGCGCTTGGCCGCGAGCGGCAGCTCGAACGCCCCCGGCACCCATGCGACCCCGACGTCGTCGTCGGCGACCGCGTGACGCCGCAGACAGTCGAGCGCGCCGTCCAGCAAGCGCCGTCCGACGGTGTCGTTGAAGCGCGACACCACGACGGCCACCCGCAGACCGCGCGCGTCGTAGCCGCCCTCGTAGGTGCGCGTCATCGTCCCCCCTTGTCGCCGTCTCCGGCCGTTCCCGCGGCGACGTCGCTCGAGGGATCCCCGACCGAGCCGAGCAGGTGGCCCATCTTCTCCTTCTTGGTGACGAGGTAGCGGATGTTCTCGGGCGTCGGGCGCGTGTGCAGCGGAACCCGTTCGACGATCTCGAGCCCGTAGCCTTCCAACCCGGCGCGTTTGGCCGGATTGTTGGTCAGCAGTCGCATCGTGGTGATCCCGAGATCAACCAGGATCTGTGCGCCGACGCCGTAATCGCGGGCATCGGGCGCGAACCCAAGCTCGACGTTGGCCTCGACCGTGTCGAGCCCCCGATCCTGCAGCGCGTACGCCTCGAGCTTGTGGCGCAGGCCGATACCGCGCCCCTCGTGGCCCCGGATGTAGACGACGACGCCCTGCCCCTCCTCGGCGATCAGACGCATGGCTTCGCGCAGCTGGGCGCCGCAGTCGCAACGGATGCTGCCGAGCACGTCGCCGGTGAAGCACTCCGAGTGCATCCGCACGAGGACGTTGTCTTTGCCCGCCACCTCGCCCATCACCAGCGCCATGTGGGTGCGGTCGTCGTGCGAGGTGTAGGCGATCGCCCGGAAGTCGCCGAACTCGGTGGGGATGCGCGCCTCCGTGGCCTTGCGCACCAGCTTCTCGCGCCGGCGCCGGTAGGCGATCAGGTCGGCGATCGAGATCAGCTTGAGGCCGTGCTCGGCGGAGAACGCTTCGAGGTCGGGCAGGCGCGCCATCGTGCCGTCCTCGTTGACGATCTCGCACAGCACCCCCGCGGGGAAGAGCCCGGCGAGGCGGGCGAGGTCCACCGCCGCCTCGGTGTGGCCGGCCCGCCGCAGCACCCCGCCGGGCGTGTAGCGCAACGGGAAGATGTGCCCCGGCCGGGCGAGATCGGCAGGCGTGGTGGCGGGATCGATCAGGGTCCGGATCGTGGTCGCCCGGTCGGCGGCCGAGATGCCGGTGGTCGTCCCCCGGGCGGCATCCACCGAGATCGTGAACGCGGTGCCCATCGCCTCGGAGTTCTGTGTGGTCATCAGGGGCAGGTTCAGGGCGTCGAGGCGCTCCGCCTCCATCGGGACGCAGATGATCCCCGAGCAGTGACGCACCATGAAGCCCACGAGCTCGGTCGTCACCTTCTCGGCGGCGAAGATCAGATCGCCTTCGTTCTCGCGGTCGCGATCGTCGACCACGACCACGGGCCGGCCGTTCCTGATCTCCTCTATGGCCTCTTCGACCGGGGCGAAGGGCAAGCTAACCGCTCCTTCCCGAGAACGCCTCGACGTATTTGGCGATCACGTCGACCTCCACGTTGACGGCGTCGCCGGCGCCGAGGTCGCGCAACGTCGTCACAGACAGCGTATGCGGGATCAAAGCGACCTGGAACGTGGTCCGTCCAACCTCGGCGACGGTAAGCGACACGCCGTCGAGGGCCACCGAGCCCTTGCGCACGAGGTAGCGCAGGACGTCGTGGTCGGCCCGCAGCCACACCCGCCGGGCCCCGTCCTCGTCCTCGACCCGGGTGACCTCGGCGATGCCGTCGACGTGTCCCTGCACGAGGTGGCCCCCGATTCGGTCCCCGAGCCTCGCCGGCAGCTCGAGGTTGACCCCCGCACCCCGCTGCAGGTTGCCGAGCGTGGAGCGGGCCAGGGTCTCGGGCGTCGCCTCGACGCTGAAGCGTCGCCGGCCGGCCCGCACCGCGGTGAGGCATACGCCGTTGACCGCCACCGAGTCGCCGGTGTGCAGCTCCCTGGCGATGCCCGGGGCGTCGATCTCGAGCTCGAGGATGCCGCCGCGCCGGCGCACCCGCCGGACCTCGCCCCGTTCGAGCACGATGCCGGTGAACATCAGACCGCCGCCACCGCCGTCACCACGAAGTCGTCACCGCTGCGCTGCACCGACACGACGCGCCAGCGTGGTGCCTCGGCGAGGGTCGTGGCCACCGGACCGACCGCAAGCCCCCCGCCGAGCACTACCGGCGCGTAGTGCAGCTCCAAGCGTCCGACCAGGCGCTGCCGCAGCAGCGACGCGGCCAGCCTCGCCCCGCCCTCGCACAGGACCTCGTTGAGCCCCCGGCGACCGAGCTCGGCGAGCAGGGCGGCGAGGTCGACGCCGCCGGGCCCCTCGGGCAGGGTCAGCACCTCCGCCCCGGCTTCCTTGTAGGCGGTGGCACGTTCGTGGGGCAGGCGCGCGGTGGCGGCGACGATGCCGCCTCCCCGTAGCGCACGAGCGTCCGGCGGCGTGCGCCCGGCGGGATCGACCACCACGCGCAGAGGCTGGCGCACCGGGGCGTTCCGGTGCGCATGGTCCGGGGGCAGAGCCCGAACCGTGAGCGCAGGATCGTCGGCGACCGCGGTGCCGGCCCCCACCATGACCGCGTCCACCTCGAGGCGCCGGGCGTGCACGAGGGCCCGGGTCTGGGGGCCGGTGAGCCACCGGGACGTGCCGTCGGGTGCCGCGAGGCGCCCGTCGAGGCTCTGGGCGAGCTTGAGCGACACCAGCGGGCGGCCGGTGGACACGCGCGTGAGGAAGCCGAGGTTGAGCAGGCGCGCGTCGTCTTCGAGCACGCCCGTGGTCACGCCGACACCGCGCTCGCGCAGCAGCGCGATGCCCCGTCCCGACACGCGCGGGTCGGGGTCGGCATGGGCAATCACCACCCGGGCGATGCCGGCCTCCGCCACCTGCGGCGCGCACGGGGGGGTGCGGCCGGTATGTACGCACGGCTCGAGGTTCACGTACATCGTCGCCCCGCGCACGTCGGCCCCCGCGGCGCGCGCCGCCCCCAGCGCCTCGATCTCCGCATGCGGTTGCCCGGCCCCGCGGTGGTAACCCTCGCCGAGCACGGCCCCGTCGCGCACGATCACGGCGCCGACCTTGGGGTTGGGCGAGGTCGACACGGCGGCGCGGGCCAGCCGCAGGGCCCGGGCCATGGCCTCGCGGTCCCCGCGCACGGCCTCACTGCGGCTGTGCGCCATCGCTCCTCCTAGCCGCCGTCGCCGCTACGCCGGTCCACGGCGTAGTTCGAGCGCTCCTCGCGCTTGGCGAAGCGCTTCATCTCGGTGGCTATCTCGGCCGCCTCCCAATGGCTGTTGAGAGGACGGCTGGCGCTGGTCGCGATCCCGATCGACAGGGTCATCAGCGGGAAGCGGTGGAGCTCGTTGCGACGATCACGCACCTCGATGTAACCGCGCGCTACGTCCTCGTCCTCGTAGCAGCCGGGCACGAGCGCGTCCCACAGCTCTATCAACCGCTTCGCGGTCGCCTCCGCGTGCTCGGGCGGCACGATCGCCACGACGTCGTCACCTCCGACGTGGCCGACGAAGGTGCCGTCGTCGCCGGCGACCTCGCGCACCGCCCGCGTCGCGGCCTCGGCGAGCTCCTTGATCACTTCGTCGCCGCGCAGGAAGCCGTAGTGGTCGTTGTAGGCCTTGAAGTTGTCGATGTCGATGTACATCACGGCGAGCTCCTCGCCCTGTGCGATGCGTCCGGACACCTCTTCCTGGACCCGGATGTTGCCGGGCAGGCGGGTGAGCGGGTTGACGTCGCGCATCTCTTTGGCCCGGAGCAGAGCCGACTTGACCCGGGCCACGAGCTCGACGGGGTCGAAGGGTTTGATCATGTAATCGTCGGCTCCCGCCGTGAGCCCGACCACCTTGTCGGCGCTGAGCGATTTGGCGGTGAGCATGATGATCGACATGTAGCGGGTGCGGCCGTCGGCACGCAGGCGCTGCACCAGGCCCACCCCGTCGAGGCGCGGCATCATGACGTCCACCAGCACGAGGTCCGGGCGCGCCTCGAGCGCGGTGCGCCACGCCTGTTCGCCGTCCCCGGCCGTCACGACCTCGAACCCCTCCAGGCGCAGGTTGACCTCGACGAAGCGCACGATGTCCTCGTCGTCGTCGACCACGAGGATCAGCCCAGGGCTCATGAGCTCCTCAGTTCGTCGAGCAGCCCCCGCATCCGCTTGGCCGCCGCAGGTGCGTCCTTGCCGTCGAAGATCGCGCTGCCGGCGACGAGGATCCGGCCCCCGGCGCGCACGGCGGCCTCGACGTTGTCGGGCTTGATGCCCCCGTCTACTTCGATGTCGGCGCGTGCCCCGGCATCGCGCACCAGCGCCGCGGCCCGTTCGATCTTGGGCAGGACCTCGGTCATGAAGCTCTGGCCCCCCCAACCGGGCCGCACGGTCATCATGAGGATCACGTCCAGAGCGTCGAGGTGGGTGCGCACCGCGTCAAGCGTCACGTCGGGATGCACCGCGAGACCCGCTCCGGCTCCGGCATCGTGGATCGCGTCGATCACCGCCGCAGGATCCGGGGTCACTTCGGGATGGAACGACACGCGATCTGCTCCGGCTCGCACGAAGCCCACGGCATGGTCGTGGGGGTTGGAGATCATCAGGTGCACGTGCAGGGGGCGGGTCGTCGTCCGGCGGATCGCCTCGACGGTCGAGAACCCGAACGTGAGGTTGTCGACGTAGTGGCCGTCCATCACGTCGAGGTGGTACTGGTCCACGAACTGCTCCACCGACGCGATCTCGTCGGCGAGGCGGCCGAAGTCCGCGGTAAGTATCGACGGCGACAGCTGGAGGTGCATGCTCATCTGTCTACCCGAAGCTTGCGCCGGGCGGAAGCCTCAGGCCCCGGGCGAGCTCGGTGCCGGGCATCCTCCTGCGTCCCTCGATCTGCACGTCGGTGAGGGCCAGGGTGCCGTCTGCGGTCGTGGCCCGAAGCTCGCCGTCCTCGACCAGCGCCCGCCCCGCAGGACGCCGGGGGCCGGGGCGGGAGGCCACGGCGAAGACCTTGAGGCGCCGGCCTTCGAGCCGGGTCCACGCTCCCGGCTCGGGGTTGGTGCCGCGCACCAAGGCATCGATGCGCCGGCTCGGCCACGCCCAGTCGATCCGTGCATCCTCGGTGCGCAGGCGCGGCGCGTAGCTCACGCCCGAAGCCGACTGGGGGCGGGGCGCCAAGCGACCGTGGGCGTAGTCGGTCAGCGCCCGCACCAGCAGGGGCGCCCCGAGCCGGGCCAGGCGCTCCCCGAGGGACCCCGCGGTGTCGTCGTCCCGCACCTGCTCGGCGGCGGTGGCAAGGATCGGGCCCTCGTCCATGCCTTCGGTGAGTTTGATCACGCTGACCCCGGTCTCCCGCTCGCCGTTGATGATCGCCCACTGCACCGGTGCGGCGCCCCGGTAGGCCGGCAGCAGCGAGAAGTGCAGGTTGACGAAGCCGAGACGGGGCACCTGCAGGAGCTCGGCCGGCAGGATCCTGCCGTAGGCCACGACCACGCAGGCGTCGGGGGCGAGCGCGCGCAACCAATCTAGAAAGGCTGCGTCGCGCACCGAGTGCGGCTGGATCACCGGTATCCCCGCCTCGATCGCCGCGCTCTTGACCGCCGGGGGGCGCGGTTGCAACCGCCGGCCCGCGGGCCGGTCCGGGTTGGTCACCACCGCCGCCACCTCCCACGGCGACGATGCGAGTGCCTGCAGCGAGGGCACCGCCCACGCCGGGGTGCCGAAGAAGACCGCCCTCAGAGCGCCCCCCGCGCGCGCGTCTCGGCCAGCCCCAGCGCCTGACGGCGCAGGGTGCGCAGAGCCTCGCGGCGGAGGTCCTCGGGCAGCCGGTCGATGAACAGCACGCCGTCGAGGTGGTCGATCTCGTGCTGGAAGACGCGGGCGAGATGCCCCTCCGCGGCCACCGACACCTCCCGCCCGCGCTCGTCGAGGCCCTCCACGGTCACCGCCACACTGCGCTCGACCGGGTACAGCAACCCGGGTATCGACAGGCAGCCCTCGTCATCCACGTAGGTCTCTTCGGAGCGAGCCGTGATCCTGGGGTTGATGAAGGCGCCGTGGCGGTCGTCGACCTCCCAAACGAAGATCCGCTGCAGCACCCCGACCTGGGGACCTGCGAGCCCGACACCGGGCGCGTCCCGCATCGTGTCGAACATGTCGGCGACGAGGCGGCGATGGGCCCGCTCGACGCGCGTCACCTCCTGGGCGCGCTGGCGCAGGACGGGGTCACCGAAGGTCCGGATGTTCAGAAGTGCCATGGCCGATCGGTCCATCAACGGGGGTCGACGTCCACCCGCAGGCCGCTGCCCGGGGGTGCTGTAGCCAGGATACCCGCAAGGGTCCCGGCGACGGCCTCGGCGCGGGGGCACTTGACGAGGATCTCGAAGCCGTCGCGCGCCGCAGCGCGGCGCGCGCTGCGCACCCGAGCCGGCACCGGGCCGAGCA
>CADDZG010000074.1 GCA_902812355.1 Actinomycetota bacterium
CCACCCCACGCCACGGCCCCCCGCCGCCCGCCCGAGCTTGGCTCCGCCTTCCCGGCTCGACGCGCGGCTCCCGGGGCCACGATTAGGCTCGGCCCCGTGGAGATGGACGGCCCGACCCCGTTCCTCCAGGAGCCGCCGCGCCTGCCGGACGCCTGGGACGGCGACCCGGCGCTGCGCGAGAGCCTCGCCTTCCACCTCGGCGACGAGCTCTTCGCTGTGGCCGAGGCGGAGCTCTCGGCCCTCGGGAGGTGGGCGACCTCCTCGGAGACGCTCGCCCTGGCGGCCCGCGCCGACCGGGAACCGCCGGTGCACGTCCCCTACGGCCCGTGGGGGCAGCGCGTGGACGACATCGTGGTCTCCGATGCCTTCCTGGAGCTCGGACGCGTTGGGATCGAAGCCGGGGTCACGGCGCTGCCCTACGAGGACTCGCCCTACGGCGAGCGCGCCCGCGTGGTGTGGGGTGGGCTGGTGCTTCTGTGGGGGCCGTCGTCGGCGCTGTATTCGTGCCCGGTGGCGATGACCGACGCCGCGGCCCGCACGCTGCTGACGCACGGCGACGAGGACGATGCGGCGGTGGTCAAGCATCTCGTGTCGCGCGACCCGGAGGTGGCGTGGACGTCTGGTCAGTGGATGACCGAGACCTCGGGAGGCTCCGACGTGGGCGGCACCGAGACGGTCGCGGTGCGGGACGGCGAGCTGTGGCGCCTCTACGGGACCAAGTGGTTCACCTCCGCGACCACCGCCGAGATCGCGCTGACCCTGGCCCGCCCCCGGGGGGCCCCGCCGGGCAGCCGCTCACTCGCCCTGTTCCGGGTTCACCGCACCCTCGCCGACGGCAGTCGCAACGCGATCGTCGTGCGCCGGCTGAAGGACAAGCTCGGCACCCGTGCCCTGCCGACGGCCGAGCTCGAGCTGCGGGGTGCGGTGGCCCGTCCGGTGGGCAACCTCGACCCGGCCGAGGGCGGAGGGCTGCGGCGCATCGCCACGATGCTCAACCTCACCCGCCTGCACAACACGCTCGCCGCAGCCGCGGCGCTTGGGCGGGGCCTCGCCTGGGCGCGTGCCCACGCCCGGGTCAGGCAGGTGTTCGGCAGGACGCTCGCGCACATGCCGGCACAGCGCGCCGTGCTCGCCGACCTCGCCGCGGATCACGCTGCGGCCCTCACCCTCGCGCTGCGCTGCTGCGAGCTCACCGGGAGGCTGGAGGCTGGCTCGGCCTCGCCTGAGGAAGAAGCGCTGCTCCGCGGCCTCACCCCGATCGCCAAGCTCGCCACGGCCCGCTGGGCGGTGGCCGGCGTGAGCGAGGCGATGGAAGCGGTGGGCGGGGTCGGCTACTGCGAGGACTCGGGCATCCCGGCACTCGTGCGCGATGCCCACGTGCTGCCGATCTGGGAGGGCACCACCAACGTGCTGGCGCTCGATGCCCTGCGTGCCGAGGCTCGCGTCGGAGCCCTGCGGGCGGTGATCGCCGATGCGCGGGAAGCCGCGCAGAGGTGCCTGCACGATGAGCCGGTCGCGGCTGCGGCGCGAGTGGTGGAGGAGGCGGCCGGCACGCTCGGGCGGCGCCTCGAAGCGTTGGGGGACGGCGAGGCCGGCGAGACCGACGCTCGCGCCCTCGCCCTCGGTGCAGCCCGCACCTACGCCTGTGCACGCCTGTGCCTTCAGGGCGCGTGGGCGGCCCGGCGGACTTCCGCGACGGCCCGGCCGGAACCTAGCCCCACCTCCACGGATGCCCGGCTGGGACCGAGCGCCACGTCCGCGGCAGGTCCGCGGGGGGCGAACTCTTCGGGGGCGGGCCCATCGCACCCGGGTCCGACCTCCACAACGGCCCGGCCGAACCAGAACCCGACCGCCGCCGCGGCCCGGCGTCTCGCGGCGCGGGGGCTGCTCGAGCCGTGGGGCGACGCCGACGGCGCGCTCGCCTTCGGTGGCTCGTGACCCACTCGGCCGGTAACCCGGCGGCGGCGGACGCGCTGTCTAACATGACCGCATGACGCTTGCAGGCGGCAACGGGCGAGGGTCCAGCCCGGTGGCCCGCGTGCTGGTGGCCGACGACGACGAGCCGATCCGCAGGCTGCTCACGCGCGTGCTCAGCCGTAACGGATACGAGTGTGACGAGGCAGCCGACGCCGAGGAAGCCCTGGCGCAGCTCGAGCGCGGGGGCTTCTCGGTGCTGCTGTGCGACATCGACATGCCCGGGCTGTCGGGCCTCGAGCTGCTCGAGGGCCTGACCGAGCGTTATCCGGATCTCGCCACGGTGATGGTGACCGGCACGGACGACACCGAGGTGGCCGACGCGGCGCTCGAACGCGGTGCCTACGGGTACGTGATCAAGCCGTTCCAGCCCAACGAGATCCTGATCTCGGTCGCCAACGCCCTGCGCCGGTTGCGGCTCGAGCAGGAGAACCGCAGCCAGCAGGCGCGCCTCGAGGAGATGGTGCGGGAACGCACGGCCGAGCTGTGGAAGGCGGTGAGCAGTCTCGAGCAGGCACACGAGGAGCTGCGCGCGTCGCGGGCCGAGACGGTCGAGAGGTTGTCGATGGCGGCCGAGTTCCGCGACGACGAGACCGCTCGCCACCTCCAGCGCATGAGTCGCTACTGCGAGATGTTGGCGCTGCGCTACGGCTTCGACGTGCAGCGCTCGGAGCTGCTGCGCATCGCCAGCGTGATGCACGACGTGGGCAAGATCGGCATCCCGGACAGCATCCTGCTCAAGCAGGGGTCGCTGACCCCTGAGGAACGGCGGATCATGCAGGGACACACCGAGATCGGTCACCGGATCCTCGACGGGTCGCGTTCGGAGGTCCTGCGGGTCGGCGCCACGATCGCCTACACGCACCACGAGAGGCCCGACGGCCACGGCTATCCACGCCGGCTGCGGGGCGAGGACATCCCGATCGAAGGGCGCATCGCGGCGATCGCCGACGTCTTCGACGCCCTCACGACCGACCGGGTCTACCGGCGTGCCCTGCCCCTGGGCGAGGCTCTCGACACGATGCGCAGGGGGGCCGGTACACAGTTCGATGCGAAGCTTCTGTCCTGCTTCCTGGAAGGGCTCGACGAGGCGCTGGCGATAAGGGCCGAGCACCTGGATCCGGACCGATGATCTCCTACGATCCCGCCACGGCGCTGATCGTGGTCGACGTGCAGAACGACTTCGCCGATCCGGGCGGAAGCCTCTACGTGCGCGGCGGCGAGGACGTGATCGACGTCGTGAATGCAGAGATAGAACGCGCCCGCGCCGCGGGGGCGCCGGTTTTCTACACCCAGGACTGGCATCCCGCAAGCACCCCGCACTTTGCCAAGGACGGCGGTACGTGGCCGGTGCACTGCGTGGCCGGGAGCTGGGGAGCGGAGTTCCACCCGCGCCTGGTGGTGGCCGGCGAGGTCGTGCGCAAGGGCACCGGCGGCGAGGACGGTTACTCGGGGTTCACCCAGCGCGACCCGACCAGCGGGGAGGAGGAGCCTACGGGGCTGGAGGCTCTGCTGCGCGACGCGCAGGTGCAGCGCGTGGTCGTGGTGGGGCTCGCCACCGACTACTGCGTGAGGGCAACGGCCCTCGATGCCGTGCGCCTCGGTTTCGACACTACGGTGCTGCGGGACGCGGTGGCCGCGGTCGACCTCGAGCCGGGCGACGGCGACCGGGCCCTGGAGGAGATCGCAGAGGCCGGCGGGAGGGTGGATACGGCGCGATGAGCGATGCGCACCACGACGAGCCGCTGATGCGGCGCGCCGACCTCGCCCTGCTTACCGACCTCTACGAGCTGACGATGGCGGACAGCTACACCCGTCGCGCCATGGACGAACCCGCCACCTTCGACCTCTTCGCCCGGCGCCTGCCCCCGCAGCGCGGCTTCCTCATCTCCTGCGGGCTCGAGGAGGCGCTCGATTACCTCGAGGGCCTGTCCTTCGACGACGAGGCGCTGTCCTACCTGCGCGACACGGGGCTGTTCTCCGACGCGTTCCTCGAACGTCTCGCCGGGTTGCGCTTCACCGGAGACGTCATGGCGATCCCCGAGGGCGAGCTCGCCTTTCCCGACGAGCCCCTGGTGCGGGTGACGGCTCCGCTCGTCGAGGCTCAGATCGTCGAGACCTTCCTGCTCAACTGCATCGGCTTCCAGACCCTGATCGCGTCCAAGGCGGCGCGCGTAGCGCTGGCGTGCCGCGACCGCTCCTTCGTGGATTTCTCGCCGCGGCGCGATCACGGGGCCGACGCCGCCCTCAAGGCGGCGCGTGCCGCGTACATCGGGGGAGCGTCGGCGACCTCGAACGTGCTCGCCGGCAAGACCTACGGACTGCCTCTGTCCGGCACGATGGCGCACTCCTACGTCATGGTCTTCGACAGCGAGATCGAGGCCTTCCGGGCCTTCGCCGAGGACTTCCCCGACAACGCGGTGTTGCTGATCGACACCTTCGACGTCGAGGAGGGGGCGCGCCGGGCGGCCAAGGTCGGGCTCGAGCTGCAGGCTTCGGGCGGGAAGCTGCGGGGCGTGCGGATCGACTCCGGCGACCTCGTCACGCTCACCCGGCGGGTGCGCGACATCCTCGACGGCGAGGGGCTGCAGGACGTGTCGGTGGTCGTGTCGGGCGACATGGACGAGTACCGCATCAGCGAGCTGCTCGATGCCGGCGCCCCGATCGACGCCTTCGGGGTCGGCACCCAGCTCGGCACCAGCGGCGACGTCCCCAGCCTCGGCTGCGTCTACAAGCTGGTCGCCGACCATCGCGGGCCCAAGATCAAGCTGTCTAGCGGCAAGGCGACGCTGCCGGGGCGCAAGCAGGTGTACCGCTTCGACGCCGGCGGGGTGTGTGAGCGCGACGTCATCGCCCTCGAAGACGAGGAGGGCCTCGGCGGGCGCCCGGTGCTGGAACCGGTGATGCGTTCGGGCCGGCGCCTGCGCCCGGCCGCGCCGCTGGAGGCGATCCGGGAGAGGGCACAGGAGAGCCTGCGCACGCTGCCCGACGCGCTGCGCCGTCTCGAGGTAGCGGATGCCTACAGGGTGGAGCTGTCGCCTACCCTGCGGGAACTCGTGGAGCAGATGCACCATCGCGCCTACTGACCGGAACGTCTGGCGCGCCTGCGGGGGCCGGCCGGCGCCGGACGAGGTGTCGGACCACCCGGCGGGCGTCCCTGCCGACCCCGGTCACCGTCTCGGACGTCTGCGCGTAGAGGAAGTGGAGTCCTACGAAATACAGGCCCGGTTCGCCGGGCACGATCCCGCGCTCGTGCAGCGGCTGCTCACGCTCGCCGAGCACGGGGAGATCGATCCAGGTGAATCCCGGCCGGTAGCCGGTGCACCACAGGACGTTCGCCACATCCAGAACTCGCCCGTCCTCGAGCTCGGGTGATCCAAAGCGCATCCCGATCACCCGGGGGACGCGCTCGACGCCGGCTGCCTCGAGGTCTTTGGGTCGGACCCTGATGAGGGGCGCGGCGGACGCGATCAGCTTCGGGCGCAGGCGCCGTCCGATCGGGGTGCGCACGGTGAGCACGTGGTGACCTACGAAGCGAACGATGTGTATCAGGAAGTGACGTGCAACGGGCGAGTCGATGCGGAAGGGGATGTGCCCAGACTCCTTGCCCGACATGAACGTCCGGTGCTGCGCAGCGACCTCGAGCGCGAGCTCGGCCCCGGAGTTCCCGGCCCCCACGACGAGAACCGGCCCCTCCTGCAGCTGCGACGGGTCGCGGTAAGTGGCCGAGTGCAGGGACCGGATCGCAGGATCGAGGTTGCGGGCGAAGCTCGGGACCCACGGGACCTGGCTGTTGGCCATAGCCACCACAACGTTGCCGGCCACCACGTCACCCGCCGTGGTCTCAACGAGCAGGTCGGAACCGACCCGCGACAGGCGACGTACGCGCACGCCGAGATGGACCGGCAGCTCGAGTTCGGCCGCGTACGACTCGAGGTAGTCGGCCATGGCGTCCTTGCCCACGAAGGCGGGACCCGGTCCGGGGAAGGGGAGGCCCGGCAGGGAGTTGAAGCGTGCAGGCGTGAAGAGCTTCAGGGAGTCCCAGCGCTTCCGCCATGCGTCTCCGATCCGCTCCGATGCATCCACGATCACGAAAGGCACACCCGCCCTGCTGAGGTGATATCCGGTCACCAGTCCGGCCTGGCCCCCACCGATCACGACGGTGTCTATGCGCCGTGGCAGGACGGGGGGCCGGGAACCGTTGTCATGCTGCGCCGGCTGGGCCATGAACCGCTCCTTCCCTCAAAGGTCTCGGCCCGAGGCTAAAGAGGTCCTCCAGGGCGGCGCATCGGACATTTTGTGCATCGGGAGGAGGGGCGGCGTGGGTATCGATACCCACGCGCCGAGCGTCACACCAGGTTGTGGGTGAAGGCGTAGGCGGTGGCCGCAGCCCGGGAGGGTACGTCGATCTTGACGAAGATGTTGCTCAGGTGGCGGGCCACAGTCTTCTCGCTTATCGCCAGCTCCGAAGCGATCTGCCGGTTGGTCAGGCCGCGAGTGACCAGCCGTAACACTTCGATCTCCCGCCCGGTGAGCCCGCGCCCGAACGTGCTCCCGGACGTCGGCTCGACGCGAGCCAGTTCACCGCGAGCACCGAGTTCTTCGAATGTCCGTTGGGCAGCCTCGCGAGCCATCGCGGCTCCGTCGTGGTCACCGAGCTCGGCGCATGCGGTCGCGATCGACGCCTGGGCGCGTGCCGCCTCGTAGGGCACGTTCGATCCGGACCAGACGCGCAACGCGCGCCGCAGGCTCGCGAGGGCCTCCACCGGTCGCCCTTCCGCGAGCAGCACGCAACCCGAGGCATGGTCGGCGATCGCTCTTAGATGGGCGGAACCCGAGCCTTCCGCGGCTGCAAGCAGCTCGTCGGCGCCGCGCCGCGCCGCGGTCACGTCGCCCGCGGCGAGCATCACCTCGACGTAGGCCGAGGCGAGCGCGATGCGTCGCACGTCGCCCTCGGCTTCGACCTCCATAACCCGTCGGAGCCCCGCCACGGCGGCTGCGATGTCGCCTTGAGCGAGGCGCAACAGGGCCAGTCCGGGCTGGACGTCGTGCCCCCAGCGGCCGGCCGCTCGGTAGTTGCCTTCGGCGTCTTCGAGGCGACCGCACAGCCTGTGCAGCTCGGCCAGCTGGTAGTGAGCGGCCCCGGCCGCCGCCCGATCGGGAGCGCGCTCCAGCCGGCGGCACGCCCGCTGCGCCTCATCGAGTGCCTGGGACCAATCCCCCCGCAGCTGATCGATCTCGGCTCGGTGGATGAGACACTGGCCCCGATACGGCGAGAGGTCGGGATGTGCCTTGCACCAGTGGTCGAGCGCGTCGGTCCATTCCCTGGCTCGGTCAACGTCGAACGCGGCGCGGCACGACGAGATCACCGCGCAGTAGGCGAGACCGACGATGACGGGCGAGACCCCGGCCGTGGTGGCGGTGGCAAGCGCTGCGTCCAGCACGGGGATGCCGGCTTCGGAGTCGCCCTGTGCCACGAGGCTCTGCCCGCGGCCGAGGCAGGCAAGCACCTCGGCATCCGCGTCGTGATGTCTACGCGCGAGATCGAACGCGGCCGAGAACAGCCTTCCGGCCTCCTCGGCATTCCCACGGACCAACGTCAGGAACGCTTGGGGTAGCAGGGCGTAGACCCGCTCCGGGAGGTCGAGGGGCTGTGGCGGCAACAGTTGCTCGGCTCTGCCGAACCAAGCCTCTGCCTGGGCATGGTCACCCCTGTTGTGAGCGACGAAACCGAGCCAAAAGGATGTGCGCGCGGCCCGAGGATCCTCGCCGTGCTCCCGTTGCCGCAGCGCACGGGCCAGGAGAGCCACGGCTTCGGAGTCCCGGCCGATCAGGTAAGCGTTCAGCGCCATGTCCTCGAGCTCGTCGGCCCCCAGCGAGCTCTGCTCATCGGCTTCCCGGAAGAAGCCGTAGGCGGCCGTCCATCTGCCCTCGTCGAAGGCGTTACGAGCGCGCTCCAGCGGGTCGGTAGGCGTCTCCGGCGATCCGCTGCGGTGCTGGCCTCGCGCCACCTCGGCCCCGCTATCAGCCGGAGGGGGACCGGCGGGTGAGGTCTCCGGGGGCCAGGGGGTGTGCTTCGAGCATTTCCCTGACGATCGTCTGCGCGCTGGAAAGCGCCCGGTGGATCGCGGCGGAGGCTCGCCGTGGGTCGTCGTTCTGCAGCGCGAAGCTCGCCACGCTGAGGTTCTGGATGACGTCGTCGTTGATCTCCATGGCCCTCTGACGGGCCTCGTCCACGGTGTCCACCAGCCGCCGTGCGGCGAGGCGCAGCTCGAGCTCGTCGACCACCAGGGCGGCGAGGTCGTCGAGCACGGCGAGGTCGTCGGGCCCCAGCTCGCGCGGCTCGAAGTCGATGATGTTGATGGTGCCGAGACGATAGCCGTCCCTGGTGATCAGGGGGGAGCCGGCGTAGAAGCGGAGACCGAACTCGCCGGCCACCAGCGGGTTGGCGAGGGCCCGGGGATCGGTCACGGCGTCGTTGACCACCCACGGGCCGTTCTGCAGGATCGCCGAGGCGCACAGGCCGGGGTCGCGGGTGGTCTGTCGGGCGTCGATGCCGTGGTGGGACTTGAACCAGATGCGGTCCTCGTCGACGATGCTAACGATCGACACCGGGACGTTGAAGATGCGTGCCGCCAGCGCGGTGATGCGGTCGAAGGCGCCGTCGGGGGGCGTGTCGAGGATGTCGTAGCGGCGGACCGCCGCCAGGCGCTGCTCCTCGTCCTCGGGGATGATGCTCGGATCCGTCGTCGCCATGGCGGCAAGGATACCCGGGGGTTGCGTCGCTCCGAGGAACAACCGACCGATGAGTTGATCGAGCCGGGCGATACCCGCACACGGCGCCGTCGTTGTCGACGCGGGATCCGTCGGCTTCAAGGCCGATCGGCATGGTCTGTTGGCGACGACCGATGGATCGGAGGGAGATGGGGTTGTCTCCGGGCGTCGGGCGGGTCCCGGTCGCTTTGGGACGTGGCGCAACGGGTAGGTGGTGCGAACCTTGGGCAGCTTCAGAGTCGGTACGGCGGCCGGCGGCATCGTCAGGATACGAGCCTGGATCCCGCCGGCATGCAGCGGTCGCCAGGCCGGGCGCGATGCTGTTCTCGGACCTCGGCGGATGCATACCCAAGGGGTCTACACGCAACAAGATCGAAGCGACCCGCGTCGGTGTGGGCACTGAGATGTTGGATCGGTTGAAGCGGAAGGGGATCGAGACACGGTCCGCGTGGAGGATGTGCTCGGGAACGGATCGCTGCGGCACTCCGACCGGACCCAGCCGATCGAGTGGTGAGCACGGAGGGCGATCTGCCGGTTCACAAGCCGCACTGCGATCGGTGACGCAGCCGCCCTCGAGCTGAGGCGGGATCTACGAAAGGATCGTCATGCGGAAGCTGATCTACGGCATGAATGTGACCCTGGACGGCTACACCGCCGCGCCCAGCGACGACATCGGCTGGAGCGGTCCTCCGAGCGACGAACTCTTCCAGTGGTGGCTCGACCAGGAGCGGATCAACAGCTTGTCGCTGTACGGGCGCAAGCTGTGGGAGACGATGAGTTCCTACTGGCCGATCGCCGATAGGCGGCCCGACGCCACCCCGGCGGAGATCGAGTTCGCACGGAACTGGCGGGATACACCGAAGGTGGTGTTCTCTTCGAGGCTGGACAAGGTCGACTGGAACACCCGCTTGGTCACCGGCGACGCGATCGCCGAGATCACCCGGCTCAAGGCCGGGGACGGCGGGCCGATGAGCATCGGTGGGGCAACGCTTGCCGGGTCGGCCATGCGGGCCGGGCTGATCGATGAGTATGTGCTGGTGATCCACCCGATCGTCGTGGGCGGAGGGACATCTTTCTTTAGCGCGCTTGACAAGTGGGTCGAACTCAACCTGATGGAGACGCGGACGTTTCCCGGCGACGTGGTCTTAACCAGGTACGAAGTTAGGCGCTGAGCCAACGAACGCCAGGACTAACGGCGGCATCTTGGCCCCCGATACGGGTGATCTCTACTCGATCTCGATCCCCCAGGGGTTGTCGATGACGAGGAACCAATTCCAGGTTACGAGGACTGCATGGTCTCGGTAGGCGGCCTCTCTTCACAGGTCGTCGAGGTCCAACCGTTGGCCGGGATTGGCTCGCATAGAGACGCATGACGATGACGTCGAACCTTCCTTTTGGGAGCACCGCCTCCCTCAGCGGCTCGGTCGCCCGCTTCATCGCCGCGAGCTCGACCTCAAGCTCCGCGATCCGCCGCCGGGCCTTCGCCAGCTCCTCGAGCTCGTGAGCCCGGGCCTCTCTCCTCGGTCGATGAGGTCCGCGGTACCTGATCGGGAGTCGGCCGAGGCCCTCGTAGACGCTCTGCCGCTCCTTGACGTGGACTGGGAGCTCGTGAGCGATCGGGACTTCCGCGATCTGCTCGCTGCGCTCAACTTCGAGGGGAGCTATGACCCGACGAAGCGGGAGCTGACCATCAGGGTGACATTGGCGCCCGAATTGATCTCACCCGATGGGAACCGCGCGCCCCTTTCGTTCGTGCCCCCGGCAGGATTCGAAC
>CADDZG010000075.1 GCA_902812355.1 Actinomycetota bacterium
CGGCAACACCTCGGGGGGCAACGGGGGCGGATCGATAGCGAGCACCTTCGTGCTCGGAGCACCCCCGGAATGCCCGACGCAGGCCTTCTGTCTGCCCGGGCTCAAGAAGGTCTACGGTCTGCACTTCAAGGACTTCGTCGGGCTGCAGGCCGGGCCGCCGACCGTGGCCGCGCTCAAGGCCAACAAGATCCAGGTGGCGGAGTTGTTCTCGACCGATCCGTCGATCACCCAGAACCACTTCGTCATCCTTGAGGACGACAAGCACCTCCAAGCGGCCGGGAACATCGTGGCCGTGGTGCGCAAGGAAGCCGACAGCCCGCAGATCGACCGCATCCTGTCGGACATCAACAAGAGCTTGGACACCCGGACCCTCACCCAGCTGGTCGGCAAGGTCACCCTCCAGCACGAGGATCCCGAGGCGGTGGCCAAGGACTACCTCACGTCCAACAACCTGATGCCGTCCGGCGGCGGGGGCGGCGGCTCGCTCACGGTCGGGGTCTCCGGGGCCTTCGCCGAGAACCAGATCGTTGCGTCCATGTACGCCCAGGCCCTGGCCGCCGCCGGCTACGACACGTCGGCCAAGCTCAACCTCGGTAGCCGCAAGGTCAGCGACCAGGCCCTGTTCTCCGGCGCGATCGACATCAAGCCCGAGTACGTCGCCTACGAGCTGCCCCAGCTGGAGCCCAAGGCGAACGCGTCGGGCACCGCGGCCCAGGTGCTGCCGCGGCTCAAAAAGGCCTACGCCAAGAAGGGCGTGGACGTGGTGGACACCTACACCCCGGCCAACGACACCAACGCTTTCGTGGTCACCCAGCAGACCGCGCAGAAGTACCACCTGCGCACGATCAGCGACCTCGCCCGGCCGGCACCGTAGTGCGAGTCAGCCCCCGTAGCGCTCGCCGGCCTCCACCGCGATGTCGAGGTGGTTGGCCGGCGGGGCCAGGGGGCACGCCCAGCGGGCGTCGTAGGCGCACGACGGCTGGTAGGAGAAGTTGAGGTCCAGCACCAGCCGGCCATCGGCAGTGGTGCCGAGATCGGCGCCTTTGACCGTGTCGAGCAGGTAGCGCCCTCCGCCGTAGGTGGTGCGTCCCGACGTCCCGTCGCGCAGCGGCAGGAAGAGGCCGCCGCCGTAGGTCTCGAGCCAGTACAGCTCGAGCTTCGGCTCGAAGGCACCGGAGGCGTCGAGGATCCCGACCCGGCTGAAGGTGAAGGTCTCCCCCGTGCTGCCGGTGAGCTCCAAGCGGGGGCCGGGGGCCGGGCGGATCCTGGCGGTGAGGCGCCACGCCGGATCGTAGGGGTAGAAGTCGCATCCCGTGAACGACGACCGGCGCTGCGCAGGCAGCGGCGAGCAGGGATGCTCCCGCAGCAGGGCGTCGCGCCCCGCCCGCCAGCGCGTCCACGCCCGACGCGGATCGGGGTCCGAACGTACCTCGGCGTAGAGGGCGAAGACCCGGCGGCGGTAGTCGACCAGCGCCACCGCCTCGGCGGCATCCACGTGGCTATCCTGACGCGGCCGGCGCAGCCGGTCCGGCCGCGTCAGGCCGAGATGCCGAGGTCCGAGCGCACATAGGACACCTCGAGGCGGGCGACCGCCGGGTGCTTGGTGAGCCACCGCAGGTCGTCTTCGGGATCGACCCGCAGGGACACCGCGAGGTCGAAGGGCCCGGCAATGCGCTCGATCGAGAGCACCTCGTCGCGCGCCGCGAGCGCGTCGAGGCCGCCGTCCCCCGATCCGGGGTGCAGCGCCACGAGGGCGAGGGCCCTCACCCGGCCGGGTCGCTGTGCGCGCGCCGCCACGTCAACCTCCCACCGGCGCGGGCCGTCGTTCTGCTTCCTCCCGGTCCCTCTGGACCCCGTGCTGTTCGTGGATGTAGCGCTTGCCGCGCATCCACGACGCCGCCGCGGCGATCACGCACATGACGATGCCGAAGGTGAACACCACGGTGAGCCCGTGCATGAAGGGGCCTGCTATGAGGTGGGGGAAGTAACTGTTGCCGGTGAGGGCGCGCGCATCGGCGCGCGACAGGTGGGCGAGCACCCTGTGACCGAGCATGCTTTTCATGGGGTTGTAACCGAGGAACGCCGCGAACAGGCTGCCGACCGGCGGAAGGGAAGCGATCTTTGCGGCAATCGCGGCCGGGACGTGGTGCGCCTGCAGACCGGCGCGCAGCGCCGAGGGAAGGGTGGTCGCGAGGCCGGCGATCATCAGGGAGAAGAACATGCCGATCGACAGCACCGTGCCTGCGTTCTGGAAGGTGCTGCGCATGCCCGATGCCGCGCCACGCTGGTCGGGCGGGACGCTGTTCATGATCCCCGTGGTGTTGGGGGCCGAGAAGAGCCCGAAGCCGCAGCCCATGAGGAACAGCAGCGCGGCGAAAAACGGATAGCCGAAGTTCGCCGGCAGCGTCATCAGTAGCCCGAACATCGCCGCCGACACGAGCATGCCTCCGGTGGCGAAGGGGCGTGCCCCGAAGCGGTCGGACAGCCATCCCGAAACCGGGCCCGAGAGCAGGAAGCCGACGGTGAGCGGGATCATGTAGATGCCGGCCCACAGGGGGGTGTCCACGAAGTTGTAGCCGTGCAGCGGGAGCCAGATCCCCTGCAGCCAGATGATGAGCATGAACTGGAGGCCGCCGCGGCCTATGGCCGACAGCAACCCTGCGAGGTTGCCGGCGGTGAAGGCCCGGATCCGGAAGAGCTCGAGATGGAACATCGGGTTCGCGACCCGGTTCTCGACCCACACGAACGCGGCCAGCAGCACGACGCCTGCGGCCAGGAGCGCGTCCACCAGCGGGTTGGTCCACCCCATCGTGTGGCCGCCGTACGGCATGATGCCGTAGGTGATGGCGATTAGCAGCGTCACCATGCCCCCGGCGAAAGTGAGGTTGCCCCACGGGTCGAGGCTCACCTCGCTACGGACGCCGAGCTCCTTGAGCATGAGGTAAGCCCACACCGTACCGAGTAGCCCGATCGGCACGTTGATGAGGAAGACCCAGCGCCAGTCGATCTCGGCCAGCAGCCCTCCGGCGATAAGCCCGATGAACATGCCCGATATACCGGCCACCTGGTTGACGCCCATGGCCATGCCCCGCTTGTCGGGAGGGAAGGCGTCGGTGAGGATCGCTATCGAGTTGGCCATCAGCAGAGACCCGCCGATGCCCTGCACCACGCGCCCGAGCACGAGCTCCATGCCGCCAGCCGCACCGGTGCTCCAGACCAGGGAGAGCAGGATCGAAGCGAGCGTGAACAGGGCGAACCCGAGGTTGTACATGCGAACGCGCCCGAGCATGTCGCCGAGGCGCCCGAAGGTGACCACGAGCACGGCGGTGACGAGCAGGTAGCCCATGAGGATCCACAGCAAGTAGCCGACGTTGGCCGGATCCAGCGGGTCGAGGTGGATGCCCCTGAAGATCGCCGGCAGGGCGATGATCACGCTGGAGCCGTTGATCGTCGCCATGAGCATGCCGAGCGTGGTGTTGGACAGGGCGATCCACCTGTAACGAGGACTTGCCGTGTCGACGTTCCTCAGGGCGGTGAGTAGGTTCATGCGTGCTCCTTGGGGCCTCGATCTTCTTCCACCAGGCGCTCGATCAGGCCGGTCGCCTGCTCGAGCAGGTCGAGCTCGTGGGGCGCGAGCTCGGCGAGGCGGGACGACAGGTAGGCGTGCTTGCCGCTGCGCGCCCGCTTGAGGAAGGAGGCACCCTCGTCGGTTAGGGCCACCAGCATCTGACGGCGGTCGTGGGGGTCGACGCTGCGGCTCACGAGCCCGGCGCGCTCGAGGACGTCGAGCACGCGCGTCATGGTCGGCGACGACACTCCCTCGAGCTCAGCGAGGTCGCCGACCCGCAGGGGGCCGTCGCGTCCGATCAAGTAGAGGGCCGATAGCTGCGACGGGGACAGCCCCGACGACGCGTGGACCCGCCGCATGTTGCGGCTCAGCCGGCCAACCGCCAGCGCGAAGCGGGCCGCCAGCTCGTGATGGCGGGTCTCGGTGGCCGCGGGAACCATGGTGCGACTCCTTCCGATGCCTAGCAACAACTATTAGTTGATGCTAACGAAAGAAGCGCTGCCCGTCAAACCGACAATCGACCGGTGCCCGAGAGGTCCAACGCCGTGGCCGCGTCGGCCTGGTTGGAGTAGCCGGCGTCGACGTTGAGCCCCGGAGGCTGGGCCTCGCTGCCGTCTTCGTAGACGCTCAGGCCGGTCACCGAGTCTAGCGCCGCGCCGGACTTGACCCCGAGGCCCGACAGGTCGGCGGCCATCGTCACCGTGCACGGCCCCGAGACGTACCCGGGAGCAAAACAGCTCCCGCCGGGCGTCGCCGGAGTGCCCCGCTCGCGGCGTACGAACGTCCACTTGAAGAAGGCCGGGGGCGACGCCGTTGACCGCACCGGCCTCGACCCCGGGACCCCGTTGGCGGGGTTGTCCTGGTAAGCGAGGTACAGGTTCTCGTTGCCGTCGGCGGTAGGGGCCCAGAACTCGATGGCCCACAAGCCCCCGGTGGTGGCGGTCCACCCCAGCAGGCTTTGGCCGCGGCTGTGCTCGGCGCCCCCGACAGGGTCAGGGTCGCGTGCAGGATTTGCCCGTCCCGCGCGCCGGACACGCCGAGCAGGTCCATGCCCGGACAGGCACCCTGCGGCGAGCCGTCGGCACCGTAGACGTCGCCGGCGCGATCGCTCGTGCCGGGGCCGGAAGGCCACAGGCGGGAGAGGTCGATCCGCGTCCCGGCCGTGCCCTCGTCGTCGGAACTGGCGATGCAGAGGACGTGGTCGGTGCCCGACTGCGTGCTGGTGGCCCGCACGAGCGGGATGTAGAGCCGGTGTTGGTACGGGCAAGCCGCGCTCTTCGATGGTGGACACCGGCCGCGCTCCCGTTCGCACCCCCTCCGCTCTGCTGCCGACACGGGAAGGGTTCTCCGCACGGGTGCGGGTTCCTGCGGGCCGGCGGCGGCCGGGCCTAAGCGCGTTCGTACACGACGCGACCGTCTACCAGGGTCATGTCGACGTGCGCCTCGTGCAGGGCGCCCGCAGGCAGGGCGAAGAGATCCGCCGACACGACCGCGAGGTCCGCCGCCTTGCCGGCTTCGATCGAGCCCGTGTCCGTCTCATCGTGGTTGATCCACGCCGACCCCGAGGTGTAGGCCGCGAGCGCGACGTCCAGCGGCAGCGCTTCGTGGGGTAGCAGGGGCTCGGGATCGACCTCCTGGCCCGCGTACTCGGGCACCCCGGTACGGTTGACCCCCGTGTGTATGGCGGCGATCGGATCGGGGCTGGAGACCGGCCAATCCGAGCCGCACACCAGCCGTGCCCCCGAGCGCACGAGTGACGCGAACGGGTACTGCCAAGAAGAACGGGGTTCACCCAGGAAGGGCAGCGTGAGGTCGCGCATCTGTGGCTCCATGCACGCCCACAGCATTTGTGCGTTGGCCGCCACGCCGAGCGCGGCGAAGCGCGCGATGTCGTCGGGATGTATCACTTGGATGTGGCTGATGTGGTGGCGCAGGTCGTTGGGGCCGTTGGCCGTGCGGGCTGCCTCGACCGCATCGAGGCACTCGCGCACGGCGCGATCGCCTATGGCATGGAAGTGGACCTGGAAGCCGGCGGCGTCTGCCGCGGTGACGAAGTGCCGTAGGTCCTCGGCAGGGAAGAAGGAGTGGCCCCGGTTCCCGCTGGGCCGGCCCGCGGCATCGAGGTAATCCTCCAGCATCGCGGCGCTGAAGTTCTCCACGACTCCGTCCTGCATGATCTTGACCGTGCCGCAACGAAAGTTGCCATGTGCCGCCGCGCGCTTGCGCGTGAAGGCTTCGAGCTGTTCGGTGCCGCGCCCGCGTTCCCACCACAGCGCTCCCACGACCTTGGCGGTGAGCTCGCCGCGTTCCACCGCTGCGGTGTAAGTGGTGAAGGAGTCGAGGCCGGTGAGCTCCTCGCCGACGATGGCGTCCTGCCACGCGGTTATTCCGAAGGAGTGCAGGTAACGCTGGCCCTCGAGCAGGCCGGCGTAGACCTCGTTCTCGGTCGGCGGGGGAATCACGGCCTCGACGAGGCCGACGGCCCCTTCGTGCAGGGTCCCTGTGGGCTTGCCGGTGGCGTCGCGCTCTATGCGCCCATCGGAGGGATCCGGGGTCGCTGCGTCGATCCCCGCCCGGGCGAGGGCCACGCTGTTGGCCCACGCGCCGTGGTGGTCGCGGTTGTGCAACAGCGCGGGACGGTCGGGCAGAACCGTGTCGAGGAGCTCGGCGGTCGGGGTCCCACCGGGAAAGGACGGCATCGACCAACCGCCGCCCAGGATCCAAGCCGCCTCCGGATGGGCGTCGGCGTAGGCCTTGATCGCAGTGAGACAGTCCTCGGCCGAGAAGGCACCGGTGAGGTCGCAACGCATCCGCTCCATACCGCCGGCGACGGGGTGCACGTGGGCATCGGTGAAACCGGGGATGAGCATGCGCCCGGCGAGGTCGACGGTCTCGGTGCGCGCTCCGGCGAGGGACCGGATGTCGGCGGCGCGGCCCACCGCAGCGATGCGGCCGTTCGTCACCGCCACCGCCTCGGCGACGGTGCCGCGGGCATCCATCGTGTGCACGGCGCCGCCGGTCAGGATCATGTCGGGGGGTCGGTCCATGTTCTCCTCCGCTGAGCCGGGTGTCGGCTCCTACCGTGCCAGGGGTGCGGGGGCCGGGCAAGCGCCGTGGCCTGCGGCGGACCCCGGGCAGCAGCCGGGGGTTCAAGGACAGCCGTTCGTGCCCATTAGCGTTGAGCGGACGGGCCCTCGACGAGATCGGAGGCGACTGTGCGCTACAGGACGTTGGGACGTACCGGGGTCGAGGTCAGCACCTTCTGCCTGGGGGCGATGATGTTCGGGGACTGGGGCAACCCGGACCACGACGAGTGCGTGCGCATGGTGCACGAGGCGCTCGATGCCGGCATCAACTTCATCGACACCGCGGACGTCTACTCGCAAGGAGAGTCCGAAGAGGTGGTGGGCCGGGCGATCGCCGGACGCCGCGACGAGGTCGTGCTCGCCACCAAGGTGCACGGCCAGATGGGCGAGGGTCGCAACCGCTCGGGCAACTCGCGCCGCTGGATCATGACCGAGATCGACAACAGCCTGCGGCGGCTGGGTACCGATCACGTCGACCTCTACCAGATCCACCGCCCCGATCCATCCACGGACATCACCGAGACCCTGGAAGCCCTCAACGACCTGATCGAGGCGGGCAAGGTGCGCTACATCGGCTGCTCGACCTTCCCCGCCTTCTACATCGTCGAGTCCCACTGGGTGGCCGAGCGGCGCAACCTCACCGGCTTCCACTGTGAGCAACCTCCCTACTCGATCTTCGTGCGCCACGTCGAGCGCGACGTCCTCCCGGTGTGCGCTCGCTACGGCATGGGCGTGATCGTGTGGAGCCCGCTTGCCGGAGGCTGGCTGACCGGCAAGTACAACCGCACCGGGCGCCCGCCGCAGGACTCCCGCGCCGTGCGCTACAAGGAGGCCAACCGCCCGGTGGCTGCCCGCTACGACGTCGCCAACCCCGCCAACGCGCCCAAGTTCGACGCCGTGGAGCGCCTGAAGGACATCGCCGACAAGGCGGGGCTGTCTCTCACCCACATGGCTCACGCGTGGACCCTCACTCACCCGTCGGTGACCTCAGCGATCATCGGACCGCGCACGCCCGAGCAGCTGCGCGACGCGCTGGCGGGGGCGGACGTGATCCTCGATGACGACACCCTGGACGCGATCGACGAGGTGGTCGCTCCCGGCGAGGTGGTGGCGGCAGAAGACCGCGGCTGGACCGAGCCGTGGCTGCAACCGGCCGCCCGCCGTATCCCGGGTTCGTAGCCTCAGGCGGCGCCGCCGGTTCGGCCGCGATCGTTCGCAGATGCTCGCCGGGGGGCGTGTGGCTCTGGACACCCGCCTAGGCGCCGCTCCGGGCCCGAAACAGACCCGATCGGCGTTTCTGGGCCGCTTCTGCGGAGCGACCAGCGTGCTCGCGATTACCAAGGGATGCAACCGCCCCGCGCCCAGCCCGGCCATCGTCCCCATGCTGGCCGCGGCACTCGGGCGCCGGGGGCTGCAACTGTGGAGGCTCACGGACGGCAGCATCCGCACGATGCGTCACCGCTGTGGTTCAACCGGCCGCGCGGAAGTGCTCGTAGCGGATCTCTAGTAGTCGGCGATCGCGTTCACCGGCATGCGGTTCGCCGATCCGCCCCGGAAGGCCAGGGCCCCGCACGCGCGAGGCCCTGCTCGTCGAGGGGCCACGACCAGAGCGATGTTGCCGGATCCCCCGACGATGGGTGGGAGCGCGGCTGCAATAGCGTCGTCGATGGCTACCTCGGGCATGCCGGGATGCAACCCTGTATTCGACGCGACCGGCTATGAACCAGGTCACCTGGGTGGGCCCAGGTGGATTTGAACCACCGACCTCACCCTTATCAGGGGTGCGCTCTAACCGAGCTGAGCTATGGGCCCTACGGGCGCCGATACTACCGGCGGCGCAGTGGCGCCGGGCGCCGGGACGGAACGCGCACGAGCGGGCTCATAGCCCGCTCGTGGTTGCGCGTTGGGTCAGAGGCCGAGGCCGGCGACGATGTCGCTCTTGGGACGGGCGCCGATCACCTGGCTGCGCACCCCGCCGTCCTCGAACAGGGCGATCGTAGGGATGCTCATGATCCCGTAGCGGGCGGCGATGGCCGGGTTCTCGTCGATGTTGAGCTTGACCACCTTGACCTTGCCCTGGTACTCGTCCTGGATCTTCTCGAGCTCGGGGCTCACCAGGCGGCACGGCCCGCACCACTCGGCCCAGAAGTCAACGATCACGGGCGTGTCTGACGCCAGCACGACCTCGTTGAAGTTCTGCTCGTCTACCACTTGCACGTCGGCCACCGATGCCTCCTGGTCGTTCGATACACGAGGGCGCGCCCGTTGCCACAGGCCCTCGTGGTGGTAAACGTCACCTACCAGCCTATATTCCGGTCCCGACCGGCGACCGCGTCGCCCCGGCGCTCGCCTACCCGCCACCCGGCTCCGGCTAAACCGTCGCCGGCCACGCGACGGCGATCCCGCCCTTCAGACCTCCTGGGCCCGGCGCAGCGACAGCAGCCCTATCGCCACCCAGCCCAGACCCACCAGACCGAACAAAGTCAGGGCGCGGTAGACGACGACCGCGGCCGCGGCGGTGGCGCCGGGGTAGCCATAGGCGACGAACGCCGCCACGAGGCCCCCCTCGACGATGCCGAGGCCCCCGGGGGTGATACCGATGCTGGACAGCACCTTGGTACCGGCGAAGGCGAGCAGCACCGCGCCCCACGGCACCGCCGCTCCTACCGCGGGGAAGGCGAGGGCGAGACACACGATGTCGAGCACCCAGTTGATGCCCGACAGCAAAAAGGCCTTGCCCCACACCTCAAGCGAGGGCTGCACCCCCTGGAGATCGCGGGACATGGCGATGATGCCTGCGGCGGCCTTCTCGACCCTCCCGCCAAGGCGTCTGCCGACCATGCGCGCCACGCTGCGAACGAGCCCGGCGAGCATCTCGGGGCGACGGAAGGCCGACGAGGCCGCGCCCGCCCCGAGCACCACCACCGCCAGGGTCGGGATCACGACGTCTGCGGCCCCTTCCGAATCGATGATCGCTCCGGCCAGGGCCAGGGTGGCGAGCGCGGTGAAGGCGATGGCGCCTGCGGCGAGCTCCGCCCACGCGGCCACCGCCTCGTCGGTCCCGGCCAGCCGGTACTGGCGGTAGGCGTAACCTTCGGCGACCGCCACGCCGGCGGGTACCGACATCGAGATCGCGTTGCTCGCGTAGGTGATGGCGATCATGCGCCCGCGCGGGAAATCGACTCCGGCGGTGGCGAACACGAGCCGCTGCGCCTCCGCCAGGGGGACTATCGAGGTCATCTCGGCGGCGAAGGCGAGCACGAGGTAGGGCCACACGATCCGGGACATCGTGCTGCCGAAGCCGACGAATAGGGCTCGTTCCCGGTAGAAGAAGTAGCCGACGACCCCGACCGTTACGACCCCCAGCAGCGTGCGCAGGACGACCTTGCGGCTCACGACCGGGCCCCCCCCGGCTTCCGGGCCCGCAGTGGTGGGTTCATAACGGGAGGATAGTTTGGGCGGACGAGGCCCCGGTCGAAGCCGGGGTCCGGCCTGCGGTCACAGGTCGGCCACGGCAGGCACGACCCGGTCGCCGAGGACCTCGAGAGGCTCGAGCTCGTGCACCCGGGCGACCCGTCCGTGGGCGACGTCGACGCCGAGCTCTGCGAGCTTGCCGAGGTCGTCGACGATGCGCTGAACGCCGCCGTCGACGTCGAAGTTGTACAGGACGGTCTTCTCGATGTCGTCGTAGTCGCGTCCCTCGCGCTCGCAGTGGGCGCGCAGGACCTCGAGCTTGCGGGCGACGTCGTCGCGCGCGAAGAGGTTGCAGGCCTGGGCGTAGCGGGCGACCAGGCGCAGGGTCTTACGCTCGCCCGAGCCCCCGATCAGGATCGGCGGGTGGGGGCGGCTCAGGGG
>CADDZG010000076.1 GCA_902812355.1 Actinomycetota bacterium
CACCCGTGTGGCGCTGCCCGCCCTGGTCGTCGCCGCCGCGGCCAACCTGGCGTCGGAACGCCGCTCGTTCTCCGAGGTGATCGCCGGCAACCGCGTGCTCGCGGCTCTCGACCGTCTGGGCCGTGCGCGCTGGTGACAAACCGCGCCCGCACCGACCGCTCGTGCTAGCGTGAGCGCGACCTCCCCGAGACCTCCCGGGGCGCCGCCATGCCCCGGGTCGGGGCGGCGGAGCCGGCGGAGCTCGGGGCGCGGCGGCGCCCCATCACGGGAGGAGCGGTGGCCAAGCACATCTTCGTGACCGGCGGGGTCGTGTCCAGCCTCGGCAAGGGGCTCACCGCAGCGTCGCTCGGGCGATTGCTCAAGTCGCGCGGGCTGCGGGTGATGATGCAGAAGCTCGACCCCTACATCAACGTCGATCCCGGCACGATGAACCCCTTCCAGCACGGCGAGGTGTTCGTCACCGAGGACGGCGGCGAGACCGATCTCGACCTCGGCCACTACGAGCGCTTCATCGACGAGAACCTCTTCCGGGCCTCCAACGTCACCACCGGTGCGATCTACCAATCGGTGATCGCCAAGGAGCGGCGCGGCGACTTCCTCGGTGACACCGTGCAGGTGATCCCCCACATAACCAACGCGATCAAGGAACGGGTCCTGAGCCTCGGAGAGGACTCGGGGGCGGACGTGCTGATCACCGAGATCGGCGGAACCGTCGGCGACATCGAATCGCTGCCGTTCCTGGAGGCGATCCGTCAGCTCAAGACCGAGCTGGGGCGCGACGACTCCTGCTACATCCACGTCACGCTCGTCCCCTACATGGCCCCGGCGGAGGAGCTCAAGACCAAGCCCACGCAGCACTCGGTGCGGGAGCTGCGCAGCATCGGGATCCATCCCGACGTGATCGTGTGCCGCGCCGATCGCCCGATTGGGCAGGCGCTCAAGCGCAAGATCTCCCTGCTGTGCGACGTCCCCACCGAGGCGATCGTGTCGGCCGCCGACTCGAGCAACATCTACGAGATACCCCTCGTGTTGCGCCAGGAGGGCCTCGACGACTACGTCGTCGCGCACCTGCGCCTGGATGCCCCGGGGCCCGACCTCGCGCCGTGGCGTGCCCTGGTCGACCGCATCGAATCGTCGCACCGCCCGGTGCGGATAGGCCTGATCGGCAAGTACGTCAAGCTCCCCGATGCCTACCTGTCGGTCGTCGAGAGCCTGCGCCACGCCGGCTTCCATCACTCCGCCGACGTCGACATCGCCTGGATCGCATCCGACGACCTGTCCACCGCCGAACTCCAGAGCGCGCTCGGCGGGCTCGACGGCATCCTCGTGCCCGGCGGCTTCGGCGTGCGGGGGATCGAGGGCAAGATCGAAGCCGTCCGCTACGCGCGCACCGAGGGCGTGCCCTTCCTCGGCATCTGCGTGGGCATGCAGTGCGCGGTGATCGAGTTCGCGCGCAACGTCGCCGGGCTCGATGGTGCCAACTCGTCCGAGTTCGACGCCTCGACGCCGTATCCGGTGGTCGACATACTCGCGGGGCAGGATCTCGGTTCGCTCGGCGGCACCATGCGCCTCGGCGCCTATCCGTGCCGCCTCACGCCCGGCAGCAAGGCGTTCGAGGCCTACGGCACGGAGCTGATCTTCGAACGCCACCGCCACCGCTACGAAGTCAACCCGCGTTTCCGCCGCCGTCTCGAGGACGCCGGGATGCTGTGCTCGGGCGAGTCCCCCGACCGCACCCTCGTCGAGGTCGTGGAGCTGCCGGACCATCCGTGGTTCGTCGCCGTCCAGTTCCACCCCGAGTTCAAGAGCCGTCCCGACCGCCCGCACCCGCTGTACCGCGACTTCGTCGGTGCGGCGTTGGCCCGGCGTGCCGCCGGGGCGAGGGCCGCGGCGGTGCCCTCCGGCGGCTCCTGACGACGAGCGCGGTTAGGGTTCGACCCAGAGGTCGCTCGAGCACAGCGAGGTGCTGAAGGCGGTGAAGGTCGGGGTTCCCCGCGAGCTCAAGGACAACGAGTACCGCGTCGCCATCACGCCGGCGGGGGTGCGTGAGCTCGTGGTGTGCGGTCACGATGTGATGATCGAGCACGACGCGGGCCGGGGGTCGAGCATCGGAGACGACGAGTACCGGCGCGCCGGAGCCACGATCGTGCCCGACCCCGACACGGTGTTCGGGGAGGCCGACCTCGTGCTCAAGGTCAAGGAGCCGGTGCCCGAGGAGTTCCCGCGTCTGCGCCGCGGCTCGATCCTGTTTACCTACCTGCACCTCGCCGCCAGCGAGGAGGTGACCCGCGCGCTGATCGATTCTGGGGTCACCGGGGTCGCCTACGAGACCGTCGAGCTCGACGACGGCTCGCTGCCGCTGCTCGCTCCTATGAGCGAGGTTGCCGGCAGGATGGCGCCCCAGGTCGGCGCGGTCACCCTCGAGCGCGAGCACGGGGGTCGGGGCGTCCTGCTCGGCGGAGTGTCCGGGGTCCGGCCGGCGCGCGTCGTGGTGATCGGCTGCGGGATGGCAGGGCAGAACGCGGCGTGGATCGCGCAGGGGATGGAGGCCGAGGTCGTGGTCCTCGATCGCAACATCAACAAGCTGCGCGACATAGACCGGATCCACCAGGGCAAGATCCTGACCCTCGCCTCCAACCGGTTGACCGTCGAGGAGGCGGTGATCTCGGCCGACCTCGTGATCGGTGCGGTGCTCGTGCCGGGGGCCCGGGCCCCCCGTCTGGTGACCGAGGAGGTCGTCAAGGAGATGCGCCCGGGGGCCGTGTTGGTGGACATCTCGATCGATCAGGGCGGGTGCTTCGAGACCTCGCACATGACCACGCACTCGGATCCGACCTACGTGGTGCACGACGTCGTGCACTACTGCGTGGGCAACATGCCCGGCGCGGTGCCACACACCTCGACCTACGCGCTCACGAACGCGACCCTCGAGTACGTGGTCGCGCTCGCCAACAAGGGCCTGATCGACGCGGTGCGCGAGGACCCCGCGCTGGCCAAGGGCGTCAACGTGCACGCCGGCCACGTGACCTACGAGCCGGTGGCCGAGGCGCACGGGCTCAACGCGGTGCCCCTCGCCGACGTGCTCTAGGTGGGCGCCGGGCACCCCTCCGCTACGGCATCCACCGCGGCGGTGGCCGCGCCGTTCGCCCGGGCGGTGGACCACTATCTGGCACACGTCCGGATCAACAAGGGCCTGTCCGACAACACCGTGGAGGCGTACCGCCGCGACCTCGGCGCGTACCTGCGCTTCCTGCGGCTGCGCGGGCGGGACGGCCTCGCAGCCACGGCCGACGACGTCACCGCGTACCTTGACGCGCTGCGACGCGGCGAGCCTCCGGCGACGAGACCGCTGGCTCCGGCGACCGTGGCCCGCATGCTCGTCGCGGTGCGCACGCTCTACCGCTGGCTCGCGGCCGAGGGTTACGTGGCGGACGATCCGACCGCCGCGATCGCGCCCCCGCGGCGCCCCAGGGCCCTGCCCAAGGCGATCGCCGTGGAACAGGTGGAGGCGATGCTCGAGCAGCCGGACGCAGGCTTGCTGGGACGCCGCGACCGGGCGATCCTCGAGGTCCTCTACGGCGCGGGCTTGCGCATCTCCGAGCTCGTGGCGCTGGACGTCGACGACATCGACCTCGAAGGCGGCACGATCCTCGTGCGCGCCGGCAAGGGGTGGCGCACCCGCCGGCTGCCCCTCGGCTCGGCGGCGCGCGCCGCTCTGACCGACTACCTCACCGTCAGCCGGCCCGAGCTCGCGCGCCGGGCCCGGCGCGCGGCACGCGGCGCTCTGTTCCTCAACTCCAGGGGCACGCGGCTGACCCGGCAGGGCTGCTGGAAGCTGGTCAAGGGCCACGCGGCGCGCGCCGGGGTCGCGCACGTGTCCCCCCACACGCTGCGCCATTCCTTTGCCACCCACATGCTCGACCGGGGGGCCGACATCCGGGTGGTGCAGGAACTGCTCGGCCACGCGAGCCTCGCCACGACCCAGGTGTACACGCTCGTGACCGCGGAGCGCCTGCGAGACGTCTACCTCGCCGCGCATCCCCGGGCCCGCTGATCGCACCGCCTCCGGGGTCGCGTCGCCGAGTGCCGCGGGGACCGTTAAGGTTTGGAGACCGGCACGGCGCCGAGCCGGATGCGGGAGCCACGGTGGCCCCGCCGGCCCGGTGAGCCGCTCGCGACGGTCCTTGCCCCAAGTAGGGCCCGTCGCTCACGCCTGCCGGCCCCGCATCCGCCGGAGGGGGAGGAATGGAAGAGCAGCTGATGAAGGCACTGCGCGACCAGCTCGAGGAAGAGCGCGCGTCGATCGAGCAGCAGCTGGCGGACCTCGGTGCGACCGTCACCGGCGACGTCGGTGAGCTGCCGGTGGACGACGGCTTCGCCGACTCGGCCGCGGCGACCGCCGAGCGCGCCGAGATGCTGTCTCTGCTCGAGCAGCTCCGCAGCTCCTACCGCGACGTCTCGGACGCCCTGCGGCGGATGGACCAGGGCACCTACGGCAAGTGCGAGCGCTGCGGCGGCGACATCGCGCCGGAGCGGCTCCAGGCGTTGCCTGCAGCGCGCCTGTGCGTGCGCTGCAAGCAGAAGCTGGCGCGCGGATGACACCCCGGGCCCGGGGCGTCGTGCTGGTCGTGCTCGACTCGGTGGGGATCGGGGGTGCCCCGGATGCGGCGGCCTTCGGCGACGAGGGTTCGGCGACCCTCCAGCACGTCGCCGAGGCGGTCGAGGGTATATCTCTACCCAACCTCGAGGCATTGGGCCTCGGATGCGTCGCGCCGGCACCTGGCCTCGGCCCCGTAGCGGCTCCTGCCGGGGCTTACGGGATAATGGCCGAAGCGTCGCCGGGCAAGGACACGACCACCGGCCATTGGGAGATCGCCGGGGTGATCCTCGATCGCCCCTTCCCCACCTATCCGCACGGCTTCCCCGATGAGGTGATCGCGGCCTTCGTCGAGGCCACCGGGGTGCCCGGGGTGCTCGGTAACGAGCCGGCCTCGGGCACCGAGATCATCGAGCGTCTGGGAGCCGACCACATGGCCACCGGCAAGCCGATCGTCTACACGTCGGCGGACTCGGTCTTTCAGGTCGCCGCGCACGTCGACGTGATACCGCTGGAGCGGCTCTACGAGATCTGCCGCATAGCACGCTCCCTGCTCACGGGGGAGCACGAGGTCGGGCGGGTGATTGCCAGGCCCTTCACGGGCGAGGGGCCCGGCCGTTTCCGCCGCACCCCGGACCGCCACGACTTCGCCGTGGCGCCGCCGCGAGCGACGGTGCTGGACGAGCTCACGGGGGCCGGGCTCGAGGTCAGAGCGGTGGGCAAGATCGCGGACATCTTCGCCGGGCGGGGCATCACCTCGTCGCGTCCGACGCGCGACAACGACGACGGGATCGACGCCACGATCGCGGAGGCTGCCGCCCTGCGGCAGGGCCTCGTGTTCGTCAACCTCGTCGACTTCGATCAGGCCTACGGGCACCGCAACGACCCGGAGGGCTACGCCCGGGCGCTCGAGCGCTTCGACGCCCGGCTGCCCGACATCCGTGCCGCCCTGCAGCCGGGACACGTGCTGTTCGTGACCGCCGACCACGGCAACGACCCCACCACGCCGTCGACCGATCACTCGCGCGAGCGGGTGCCGTTGCTCGCTGCCGGCGACGGTGTGCGAGGCGGAGCCGACCTCGGGGTGCGGACGACCTTTGCCGACCTCGGTGCAACCGTGGCGGAGCTGCTCGGCGTCGACACCGGCGGGCCGGGGACCTCGTTCGCGTCGCTGCTGGGCTGAGAGCGGCGGGCTCGACGGCGCGCCGGCTTTCGGTTAACCTGCCCGGGGGCGGACGGCAACTTGTCTACAAGTGGTCTTGTCGCGGTGTCGTTGAGGGGGAAACGCGTGCAACGAGCCGACCAGGTGGAGGCACCGGGGACCGCCGCGGGGGTGCCGCCGCAGGCCGCGCCCGGCGGGCGGCACGAGGCCCGCATCATCGCACTCGCCAACCAGAAAGGCGGCGTGGGCAAGACGACCACCGCGATATCCCTCGCGGCTGCGCTGGCCGAGCTCGGCGAGCGCGTGCTGCTGGTCGACTTCGATCCCCAGGGCGGCTGCGGGATCGGGCTCGGGATCGAACCCGGAGCACTCGCGCTGTCGGTCTACAACGTCCTGATGGACCGGGACGTGAACGTGGAGGACGTGATTCGTCCGACGGCGGTGGACGGGCTCGACCTGCTACCGTCCAACATCGATCTTGCCGCGGCCGAGCTCCTGCTGGTGCAGGAGGTGGCGCGCGAGCAGTCGCTGCTGCGGGTCCTGGCACCTCTAAGGGTTAGGTATGACTTCATCCTTATAGATTGCCCGCCGTCGCTCGGTCTGCTCACGATCAACGCCCTGACCGCGGCGGACGGGGTCATCGTTCCGCTTGAGTGCGAGTACTACGCCCTGCGGGGCATGGCATTGCTGATGGACTCGATCGAGCGCGTGCGGGACCGTCTCAATCCCCGGCTGCAGGTGGACGGGATCCTGGCCACCATGTACGACGGGCGAACGTTGCACGGTCAGGAGGTCCTCGCCCGGGTGCGGGAGGCCTTCGCCGGGCGCCTGTTCGACACCGTGATCCGCAAGACCGTCCGCTTCGCCGAGGCCCCGGTGGCGGGGGAGCCGATCCTCAGCTACGCGCCGCGCTCGCCGGGCGCCGTCGCCTACCGCCGTCTCGCCCAGGAGGTGATGAGCCGTGTCGCGCCGCGCAAGCTTGCCCGGAGCTGAAGAGCTCTTCAGGCGGACCGAGCGTAAGGAGCCCGCCGGCCGACAGGCGGAACCACATGGCGACATGTCTACGAAGCTACAGATAGCCAAATCGACCGAGTCGGAAGAGTCCGCACCACGCCGCCGCGGGCCCAAGCACGACGAGAAGGTGACCTTCTACTGCACCGCCGCCGACCTCCTGGCCCTCGAGGCGACCCGCCTCAAGCTGCGCGGCGAGCACGGCATCGCGGCCGACCGGGGTCGGATCGTGCGGGCGGCGGTTTCCTACGTGCTCGAGGACTTCGAGGCCCGCGGCGAGGACTCGATCCTCGTGCACCGCCTGCGCTCCTAGCGCCTCGGTCGCCCGTGCCCCTTGGCCAGCGCGGGCGCCGGGGGTAGACGGGTGGCGGCCGCCGACGGGTCCGGCGGGCGGCCACGCTCGCGTCCCGCCCGAGGTGAGCGGGATCCTCGCCCCCCGGTCGCCCGAGGGCCGGCCGGCGAGGTCGTCGCTCCCACGCGCGCCGGCGAGGGAGGCGTCGCTCAGGCGATGCCGGCTATGCGCAGGACGACGTCGGTGACCCAGCCGATGATCGGTTCGAGGAAGCGAATCCCGCCGATCAGCACGACGATCAGAAGGATCACGAACCCGTAGCGATCGAGGAAGTACACGATGTGCTGGCGCGACGGGGGCAGCAGGATCGTCAGCAGCCGCGACCCGTCCAGCGGCGGCAGGGGCAGGAGGTTGAACACCGCGAGGATCACGTTGATGCTCATGAAGTCGGCGAGGAAGTGCAGGGTCAGCTGCGAGGGCGTCCCACCCCGCAGGGCGGCCGCGAGCCCGACGGCGGCGATCACCGCCAGCAGGAGGTTCATCACCGGCCCGGCGAGGGCTACCAGCGCGCCGCCGAAGCGACGGGACCTCAGGGCCGAGGGCCGGAACTCGACGGGCTTGCCCCATCCGAAGCCGACGAGCACGAGCAGGATCGTGCCCACGGGGTCGAGGTGGGCGAGCGGGTTCAGGGTGAGCCGGCCCATCGCCCGGGGCAACCTGTCCCCCTGGAGATCGGCGACCAGCGCGTGGGCGAACTCGTGCAGGGCTATGGCGAGCACCAGCGCCAGCGCCAGCATCACGAACTCGGCCGGATCCGAGACCAGCAGCTCCAGCGGGGTGACTATCGCCAGGGGGACGGGGAGCATAGGCCGGGTATTGTAGGCGACTCCGGGCCTCTGGAGGAGGTATAACCCTGAACGCTAACTCTATGGATAGGGCGGAGGACGGCCGGACCCGGCTGTTCAGCGGGATCCAGCCGACCGGCGAGATCCATCTCGGCAACTACCTCGGGGCGGTGCGGCGCTGGGTGGAGCTCCAGCGCGACCACTTCGGCATCTTCTCGGTCGTCGACCTCCACGCCCTGACGCTGCCATGGGACCCAGCCCGCTTGCGGGACCAGGTCGTGGACACGACCGCGCTGCTGCTGGCGGCCGGCATCGATCCCGAGCGCTCGGTCCTGTTCGCCCAGTCCGAGGTCCCAGCTCACGCCGAGCTCACCTGGGTGCTCACCTGTCTGGCACGCATGGGCGAGCTGCGGCGCATGATCCAGTTCAAGGAGAAGTCGCGCGGGGCCGGCGAGTCGGTGGGGGCCGGGGTGCTGACCTACCCGGTCCTGCAGGCGGCCGACGTGCTGCTCTACCGTGCCGCCGGGGTGCCGGTGGGCGAGGACCAGCGCCAGCACATCGAGCTGATGCGGGACCTCGCCGAGCGCTTCAACGCGTCCTTCGGTCCCGTGTTCGTGGTGCCCGAGGCGTGGGTCGGGGAGGCCGGCGCCCGCATCATGGCCCTCGACGACCCGACCGAGAAGATGAGCAAGTCGAGTCCCCGGCCGGGCTCGAAGATCCTCGTGACCGACCCGCCCGACGTGCTCGCCCGCAAGATCCGCAGCGCGGTCACCGATTCGGGCCGGGACGTCCGGGCTGGCGCCGACAAGCCCGCCCTCACCAACCTGCTCACGATCTATTCGGTGGTGGAGGGGGTCACGGTGACCGAGCTCGAGCGGCGCTTCGCCGGCCGCGGCTACAGCGACTTCAAGGCCGCCCTCGCCGAGGCCGTGATCGAGTTCCTGCGCCCCGTGCGCGAGCGCTACGAGGTCCTCGTCGCCGACCGCGCCCGGATCGAGGACGTCCTCGCCGCCGGCGCACGGCGGGCTGCGGCCATGGCCGAGGAGACCATGGTCGACGTATGGGCGGCGACCGGCCTCGGGCGGCGCCGTCCGGCCTACGTCGCCCCGGTGCCCGAGCTAGGCTGAAGCCGAGGTCGAGAGTCGCGGGCGGAAAGCCGCTCGCAGCGCTCGGGCTGCGGGTAGCCTGCTCGGGAAGGTCGACCTAGTGATCGACGATCAGGAGCGCACCGGCGTGTACCAGGTCCGCTGTGAGGTCTTCGAGGGACCGATAGACCTCCTGCTACATCTCATCACCCGGCGGCGGGTGGATATCTACGAGGTCTCCCTGGCGACGATCACCGAGGAGTTCCTCGCCGCCGTGCAGCGGCTCGAGGCGGCCGACCTCGAGCGCGCTACCGGCTTCCTCGTCGTGGCCGCGACCCTGCTCGAGCTCAAGTCGGCCCGGCTGCTCCCCGGCCGGGAAGACGACCCCGAGGCGCGCAGCGTGCTCGAGGAGCGGGACCTCTTGCTCGCTCGCCTGGTGGCGTCGGCGACCTACGCGGAGGCGGGGCGCCACATCGGCTCGAGGCTCGCGCTGGCCGAGCACTCGCATCCGCGCCGGGTCGCCCTCGAGGAGCCCTACGCGGATCTCGTCCCCGATGTGCTCGAGCGGGTGACGCTCGACGACGTCGCCGCGGCTGCGGCGCGGGTGCTGGCGACGCCACCGGAGCCGCCGCTCGACGTGTCCCACATCGCCCCCATCCGCGTGTCGGTGCGCGACGCGATAGCGGAGGTGGCCGCGCGGCTGCGGGGCGGGCAGACGTCGTTCGTGGAGCTCTGCGCCGGGGTGTCCGGGCGGCTCGACGTGGTCGTCCGCTTCCTCGCCCTGCTCGAGCTGTACAAGGCGGGGGCGGTCGAGATCGAGCAGGCCGAGCGCTTCGGGGACATCGTGACCCGCTGGACCGGTGAGGTCGGCGTCGACGAGGTGATCGCGCAGGCCGACGGCTACGCAGGTGCCCGGGAAGCCCCCGGTGAGCGCGCGGAGGTGCGGCCGTCGTGACCGTGCCCGACCGAAAGATCGTCGAAGCCGTCCTGCTGCTGGCCGACGACCCCGTCGACGCACGCCTGCTCGGGGAGGTCCTCGAGCGCCCCCAAACAGAGGTGCGGCGCCTGCTGGAGGAGCTCGCCGCGTCGTACGCGACCGAGGACCGGGGCTTCGTCCTGCGCGAGAGTGCCGCGGGCTGGCGCCTGTACACCGACCCCGCCTGCGCCCCATGGCTCGAGCGGTTCGTGCGCCACGAGCGCCGTGCCCGCCTCAGCCCTGCGGCGCTCGAGGTCCTGGCGGTCGTGGCCTACCGGCAGCCGATCTCCCGGGCGCAGATCGCCGAGATCAGGGGCGTCGACTCGGACCGCAGCGTGAAGACCCTGCTGCAGCGGGGCTTGATAGAGGAATGCGGGCGCGGCGAGGGCCCGGGGGCACCGGTCCTGCTGCGGGTCACGGACACGTTC
>CADDZG010000077.1 GCA_902812355.1 Actinomycetota bacterium
CCGGAGCCAACCGGAAGCTGAACTTCTCGCCGGCCCGTCGGGTCGCGGATGCGGCGGTGTCCATGTCCGGGTAACCGCTCGCACGTGCCGTTGCTTCCCGCCGCGCCGCTCAGGCGATTCGGGGATAAAGGCAGCGCTCGCGGGGCATCCCGGTGGGCATGCCGCCATCATGCAAACCTGCCTTTAGTGACCACCGTGTCCGACTAGATGGCCGGCAACCGCTCGGATACGACGCCGGTGTCCTGCTCCAGCAAGCGCCTCGCGATGATGAGGCGCTGTATCTCGTTGGTGCCCTCCCCAATCGCCAGCAGAGGAGCGTCACGGTAGTAGCGCTCGATGTCGAGCCGCTTGAGGTAGCCGATCCCGCCGTGGATCCGCATCGACTCGAGCGCGGCGTCGACTGCCAGCTCGGTGGCGAACAGCTTGGCCATGCCGGCCTGCAGGTCGGCTCGCTCCCCGCGGTCCTTGCACGCGGCCGCGTCGAGGGTCAAAAGCCGTGCGGCCGCGAGCCGGGTGGCGAGGTCGGCGAGCTTGAGCCGGATCGCCTGATGGTCGGCGATCGGGCGTCCGAAGGCGTGCCGCCGGCGGGCGTGGTCGATCGCCCGCTCCAGCGCTATCGAGGCCAGGCCCACGCCGCGCGCCGCGACGTTGATGCGGCCCACCTCGAGCCCGGCCATGAACTGCCTGAAGCCGACCCCGACGCCGGCCTCGCCGCCGAGGACGCTTGCCGCGGGCGTGCGGAAGCCGTTCCACACCAGCCTCGTGCCTTCGAGGCCCCGGTACCCGAGCTTCTCGAGCAGGGGCGGGATGTGAAGCCCCGGTTGGTCGTGCACCCCAGGTTGCTTCTCGACCAGGAATACGGTCATGCCGTGATGGGGGGGCCGGACCTGTGGATCGGTCTTGGCGAGCAGCGCGATCAAACCGGCCCTCAAGCCGTTGGTGCACCACATCTTCTCGCCGTCGATCACGAAGTCGTCGCCGTCGCGCCGGGCCGTAGTGGCTATCGCCTGCAGATCGGAACCGGCCTGTGGTTCGGTGAGCGAGATCGCGGCCCGCAGCTCCCCTGCGGCCATCGCCGGGAGCAGCCTGCTTTTCTGCTCCGGAGTGCCGAAGGCATCGATCATCCACGCCGTCACGATGTGCGAGTTGAGGATGCCGGCCAGGGACATCCAGCCGCGCGTCAGCTCGATCACCACGCGGCAGTAGGTGATCAGGTCGTGGCCGAGCCCTCCGTAGGAGCGCGGGATCGTGATGCCGAAGAGGCCGAGATCGCGCATGCGCCCGACGAGCTCGTCGGGGTAGGTGTCGGCCTCATCGAGGTCGTCGGCGACCGGCATCACCTCGTCCTCGGCGAAGGCTCGCACCGCAGTGACGAGATCTCGTGGCGCGTCCGCTTGCATCGTCACCTCACTCGGGTCGCAACCTCGATCCGGGCGCCGCGCGCCCCCGCTGCAATGTAGTGCGCGCGGCGGCCGCCGGCGGAGTCGCCGGCCTCTCTATCCTGGGCGTCGTGATCCCGGGGAGGTGCAGCTCGTGAGGCCGTTGCAGGACGTGCGTGTGGTGTCGATCGAGCAGTTCGGCGCGGGGCCGTTCGCCTCGCTGCAGCTCGCCGATCTCGGGGCCGAGGTCATCAAGATCGAGGACCCTCGCAACGGTGGCGACGTCGGGCGCTACGTGCCTCCGTTTCGCTCCGGGGACGGCAGCCTCTTCTTCGAGAGCTTCAACCGCAACAAGAGAAGCATCTGCCTGGATCTGTCGGTCCCGGCGGGGCGCAAGGTGTTCGAGGACCTCGTGGCGCGCTGCGACGCGCTGTTCTCCAACCTTCGGGGCGACGTGCCCGAGCGGCTGCGGATCCGCTACGCCGACCTCGAGGACGTCAATCCGCGCCTCGTGTGCTGCTGCCTCAGCGGCTTCGGCATGGACGGCCCCCGCCGGTCCGAGCCCGCCTACGACTACATCCTGCAGGGGCTCGCCGGCTGGATGAGCCTCACCGGCGAACCGGACGGGCCCCCGGCCAAGAGCGGCCTCTCCCTGGTCGACTACTGCGGGGGTCTCGTCGCCGCGCTGGCCATCGTCGTGGGGATCCACGCGGCGCGCCGCGACGGGGTCGGGCGCGATTGCGACGTCAGCCTCTTCGACACCGCGATCGCGATGCTCACCTATCCGGCCACGTGGTACCTCACCGCCGGCCACCGGGCCGAGCGCATCGAGCGCTCGTCGCACCCGTCGATCGTGCCCTTCGGCAACTTCCCGACCCGGGACGGCTGGATCGTGATCGCATGCGCCAAGCAGAAGTTCTTTGTGTCGCTGGCCGACGCCCTCGGCCGTCCCGAGCTAGCCAGCGATCGACGCTTCGCCGACTTCGACGCCCGGCGGGACAACCGTCGCGAGCTGACCGCGATCCTCGACCGCATCCTGCGCTCCGATACCACCGCATCGTGGGTCCGGCGGCTGAGCGCGGCAGGGGTGCCGTGCGCTCCGGTCAACGACGTGGCGGCGGCCCTGGCCGACCCCCAGACCGCGGCGCGCCGTCTGATCGTGGCCACCGAACACGACGACTTCGGCACGGTGCGCTCGGTGGCGAGCCCGGTGAGGGTGGGCGGGTCGCAGGTGCCACACCGGCGCGCTCCCCACCTCGACGAGGACGCCGGCTACGTGCTGCGCGATCTGCTCGGGTATCCGGAGTCGCTCATCGGGTCCCTGACCCGAGCCGGGGCTTTCGGCGGCACCCGTGGAAGCGGCGGCGATGCCCCGGCGGAGGCCGGCACCTGAAGCGCAAGCGATGACTCTGGCGGCGCTGCGGGGTCTCGACCGATGTGGACGCGACCGGGCCCCGCGGGGCCGGAGAGGAGGCCATCGTGCGCGCCATCGCTCCCCATCTGTGGTTCGACCGGGAGGCGGTTGAAGCGGCCGAGCTCTACACCTCGGTGCTGCCGGGGTCGCGGGTGACCGATGTCACCACGATCCACGACACCCCTTCGGGTGATTCCGACGTCGTGTCGTTCGAGCTGTGCGGGCAACCCTTCATGGCCATAAGCGCGGGCCCCCACTTCCGCTTCACACCGGCGATCTCGTTCCTCGTCCGTTGCCGCAGCGAGGACGAGGTCGACGAGCTGTGGGACCGGCTGGCACCGGGGGGACGGGTGCTGATGCCGCTCGACCCCTACCCCTTCAGCGCGCGCTACGGCTGGACCGAGGACCGCTACGGGTTGTCGTGGCAGATCATGCTGGCCGACGACGTCGATGCCGCACGCATCGTGCCCACCCTGGCCTTCGCCGGTGACGTCTGCGGCCGCGCCGAGGAGGCGATCGAGCTCTACGTGTCGGTGTTCGGGGGCGCGCGGCGCGGCGATGTCGTGCGCTACGGGCCGGGCGAGGAGCCGGCGGTGCAAGGCACGATCAAGCACGCCGGGTTCTTCCTGGACGGCGTCGAGCTGGCGGCGATGGACGCTGCGGGAGCGCACGACTTCGGCTTCAACGAAGCGATCTCCTTCGCGGTCCTGTGCGACGACCAGGCCGAGATCGACTACTACTGGGAGCGCTTGTCGGCCGTGCCCGAGGCCGAGCAGTGCGGTTGGCTCAAGGACCGCTTCGGGGTGTCGTGGCAGATCGTCCCGGCCGAGCTGGGCGATCTGCTCGCCGCCGGGACCGCCGAGCAGGCTCGGGCGGTCACCCGCACGTTCCTGGCGATGAAGAAGCTCGACATCGCCGCCCTGCGGAGGGCCTACCGGGCGCCGGAGGGCCTCGCCTAGCCCCTCAGGGCGACGACCCCGTCGAGGGTGCCGATCAGCACGAGCTCGGCGGTGAGCGTCGGGGACGCAAAGTGGGGCAGCGGCTCCCCCAAAGCGACGCGGCCGACGACGCGGCCGTTTGCGCGATCGAGCCCGAAGACGTCACCGGTGTTCCAGTCCGCGACCCACACGGTGTCGCCTCCGACGGCCGGCGACCCGGCCGCCCCCGCCGGCCCCCGCCACAGGACCTCGATGCGGTCGCGGGCCACCGATACCGCGGCGAGGCCGCCCTGCAGGCAGGGCACATAGACGACGTTGCCGCGGTGGGCCGGCCCCCCGAAGGCGGGACACAGGCTCCGTTGCGTCAGCTCGCCTCCGATGCCGCCGAGCCGCGGGGCCCGCAGGAGGTAGGCGACGCCGCGCTTGCCGACGGCGAGGACGCGCCCCCCGGCAAGCACCGCAGGGGACATCGACCCGAGATCGAGATCGGAGGCGTTGTCCGCGGCCCACGTGCGTGGCGCGAAGAACGCCCTGGGTTCGAGCCCCGGGCTCAGGGCGACGATCGAATCGCTGCCGTCGTAAGGCGCCGAGGTGGCGGCCCCGTTGCCGATCGCCACGTAGATCGATCCGCCCGACCCGGCGGTCGGTCCTCCGGTGGCCCATATGCCGGCGCGGGCGGTGGTCGGCACCCGGTAAGAAAAGATCGCTCCGCGCCCGCTCGCCGGCACCCCCACGACCGAGCCGACGTAGGGGCCGCAGTCCCCGAACAGCCCGCCGAAGCCGAAGTACACGCGCCGGTGCAGCAGCAGGAGCGCGGTGCGCTGCTGGTCGTAGCGGGGGTGGCCGTCCGGCGTCGGCACGACCCGGCGCACCTCGACCTTCCCGGTGGCGACGTCGAGCCCCACCAGGACGTGGCGGTAGCCGGTGGTCTCGGCGACGGCGAAGATACGGCGAGTGCGCGGGTCGTAGACCGGTGTGCCGGTGATGCCGAGCGGATCGATGTTGCCGCACGGCAGGTCCGAGCCGGGTACCGGCGAGCCCACGTGGGTGCGCCACAGGATGCGGCCGTCGGCCGAGGCCAGCGCGTAGACGCTGTCGTTCTCGGTGGCGGCGATCACGCGGTCGCCGACCACCAGCGGTTGTCCGTACACCGCACCGTCGAGCCTCGCCCGCCACGCCACGGCCACCCGGCGTGCGGACGGGCCTCGTGCCGCGACCCCGCTGCGGGCCGCATCCCGGTGGTAGGTGAACCATCGGGCGCCCTCGGGTGCCGCCGGGCCTCCGCCGGACGCCTTCGAGGTGTGGGAGACCGGCCCGGAGGATGGCCCCGGCGCGCTCGGGTTGCAGCTCGCCAGGAACACGAGCGCTACGGCCACGGCGACCCGGCGATGCATCTCGCCATCTTGCGCCACGCGGCTCGGGGTCGGAAGAGCGCGGGCCCGGGGTGGTGGAAGCTTGCGAGGAGCAGGTTCACGAGGAAGGAGTCGTCATGCGCATCTCGAGGAACGAGACCGAGACGGCCGTGGGCCCGTCGTCGTGGTTCACCGGGACCGTCTACCTCGACGCGGTGGCGGTGCCCTCGGATGGGGCGCGGCTGCAGGCGAGCAACGTCCACTTCACCCCGGGCGCGCGCACCGCGTGGCACACGCATCCCCACGGCCAGACGATCTTGGTTACCGAGGGCGTGGGGCGTGCCCAGAGGCGCGGGGGGCCGGTGGAGGTGATCCGCCCGGGCGACCGGGTCTTCTTCGAACCGGGGGAGGACCACTGGCACGGCGCCGCACCGGATCGCTTCATGACCCACCTCGCGATGCAGGAGGTCGACGAGCGGGGCGTGGCCGCAGAATGGGGCGAACACGTCACCGACGAGGAGTACGGTGCCCGATCCTGAGCCTGCGGCTCGGACGGGGCGTGCGTCACCGCACCGGCGTCCCGGCCCCGGAGGCTATCGGCCCGAGCCCGGTCATCTTCGCCGGGACGAAGGAGGTCGGCGCGTGAACAACCTCGATCGGCTCGAGGCGATCGTCGCCCGCCTGCCCGAGGTCGAGCGGGTCGACGTCGAGGCCTGGGGTGATGAGCCCACCTTCCGGGTGAGCGGCAAGGTGTTCGTTTTCGCCGCCGGCACGGGCGGCGGGATCAGCGTGAAGTTGCCGGTGGAAGGGGCCGCCGCCGTCGTCGCATCCGACGCCGCCGTCGAGCCCATGGGTTACGGCCTGGGGCGCCACGGTTGGGTGTCCCTCACCATCCCCGAGGATGCGGGCGGGGCCCGGCCGTTTTGCGCGCCGGGCGCGCGAAGCTGGCTCGGTGAGCCCTGAGGTCGCTCGCATCCTCGACCGTGCACGCTGCCTGGCTGCGACCGCGACACCCGCACGTGCCGCGATCGAGCAGCTGCTGGAAGAGGCGGGCGACAGCCCCGAGCGCCTGGACGCGGCGTGGCTGTTGCTGGTCAAGCGCGACGGCGTGTCGCCGGACGAGCCCCCCGCCCTCCTCTTGCGCCTGGCCACCGAGGTCGGTCGGCACCGGGCCGAGCGACGTCTTCTGCACCGCGTCGCGGCGGCCGCCCGCTGGGCCCTGATCCCCGGGGCGGGGGTCGGTGCCGTGTTGCTCGAGCGCAGCCCGGTGGCCTTCGGCGTGCTCGTGGCTTTCGCGTTGTGGCGTGCGGTGGCCCAAATCGGCCTCTCCTTGGACAGACGCCGGCGGCTGCGCCGGGTGGAGGAGCGATGCGACGAGCTCGACCGCGCCGCGGCGCAGAGCCCGCAGCACTCGGGATCGGGCCGCCACCCGCAGTCCTAGGACACAGCCCGGCCCACCCGCCGGGGCGGAGCCCTAGCATCCCGCGATGAATTCTGCGGGTGGGGGCGGTCTCGTGATGCAGCGGTGCCCCAAACGGGGGCACGACCGGTCAAGGAGGAGGCCGATGGGAAAGGCGCTACACCCCTACCTCAACTTCCGTGGCGAGACGCGCGCCGCCATGGAGTTCTACCGCGAGGTCTTCGGCGGCGAGCTGTCGATCACGACCTTCAAGGAGTTCCAGGCTTCGCAGGATCCGAGTGAGGACGACCTCGTGATGCACTCGCAGCTCGACGCGCCCGACGGGATCGTGTTGCTCGCGGCCGACGTTCCCGGGAGCATGGAGTTCCGGCCGGGCAACAACGTCTCGCTGTCGCTCATCGGCGACGATGAGGACGCGCTGCGCGGCTACTTCGACAAGCTGGCGGACGGTGGCTCCGTGGTGGTGCCCCTCGAGCCGGCCCCCTGGGGCGACACCTTCGGAATGTGCGTCGACCGGTTCGGCATCCGCTGGCTCGTCAACATCTCCGCAGCGCGCGGCTGACCACCGCGGGGCGGCCGGTCCTCGGGGACGCCGAGGACGCCTGCGCCGCGTGCCGGTGTGACGCCGTCTCCCGCTCCGGGCCATGATGTGGCCGTGGAGCGGGAGGCGGGTCGCATCGAGGTCATCACCGGTCCGATGTTCGCCGGCAAGAGCGAGGAGCTGCTGCGGCGGGTCCGCCGCGCCTCGATCGGGGGCCGGCGGGTGCAGGTGTTCACGCACGTGCTCGACGACCGCGGTGGCGCGCACAGGGTGACTTCGCACGTGGGCTTGGAGCACCCGTCGCGCTCGGTGGATTCTGCCGGGGCACTCGCCGCCGAGGTGGCGCCCGCCGCCGACGTCGTGGCGATAGACGAGGCCCACTTCTTCGGGGCCGGCCTGGTCGAGGTTGCGAGCGAGCTCGCGCGCAGAGGTCACACGGTGCTCGTTGCCGGCCTCGACGTCACCTTCGCCGGGCGCCCGTTCGAGCCCCTGCCGACGCTCATGGCTCTGGCCGAACGCGTCGACAAGCTCACGGCGATCTGCGTGGTGTGCGGGCGCGACGCCGTCTACCACGTACGCACGAGCCCGGAAGCCGCCGAGGACGTCGCGCTGGTCTCGGAGCACGTCGGCGGGGTCGACAAGTACGAGGCACGCTGCCGTCGTCACTTCCCGGCGTGACCGCCGGTCACCCCGTGCCGATCGCGCTCGGGGGGCGCCGGCGGCTCACTGCGTCGGGCCGCAGCGGGTAGCCGTAACGGATCAAGTGGGGCAGGGTGAGCAGGGTGACCGCGGCGCGCCGACCGGGCCCGAGCTCGTCGAGCCACCGGCGGTCCTCCTTCACCTCGACCGCACCCGAGCCCAGCCTGATCGGATTGCCCGACACCGTGTGGTTCGGGGTGAGAGCTGCGGTGTGACCGTCGAGGAAGCCGCTCGTGGCCGGTTCACCCACGAGATCGGCAACCGCCGCGATCCCCCGGGCCGGCGCCGCGGTGAGGTCCTCGTAGCGCACCATCATCGATTTCTCCGGGTGGCGTCGGCGCAGGCGGCGGCAGGCCCTCTGCCGCCGGTTCCACAACCGGGCCGAGCGCACCACAGGCAGCCGCTCCATCGGCTCGGCCGCCAGGCGGTCGAGCGCCGGCTTGGATCTCACCCACGAATAGGCCACGGCGCGCGGATCCCGCACCACGTGCAGGAAGTAGGGGTCGACGCCGGGGAGGTCCACGAGCAGCGATGCGACGGCGGGAAGCTTGGAAGAGTCCACCACCACGCGCGCGCCGGCGACGTCCGCGATGCGCCCGTAGATGCGCGCCAGGAGGGCACGGTAACGCTCCAGCTCCGGCGATGGGCGCCCCCCCGAAGAGGAGTGCAAGCGCAGGCTGCGTTGCAGCGCGACCACTTCTTGGGGCGCGATCCCGACCTCGGGGTCGCCGAGGACCCGTTGCCACAGCTTGCAGCGCGACACCGGCAGGCCGCAGCCACATAGACGTCCGTTGATCAGGGACTCCTGCCACAGGGACTGCAGCTCGCCCACCGAGAAGAACCCGTCCAGCTCGCCGAGCAGCAAGTCCACCAGCGTCGTCCCGCTGCGTCCGAGTCCCAGCAGGTACAGGACCTTGACCGTGCGATCCCCTGCCATGGCCCTGCATCCTTCCCCCGGGTCCGGGTTCTACCCCTGCGGGTGTCACCCAGCGGGCCTCGAGGTGCGGTGCCGACCCGGCTCCCAGGCAAGGTTTCCCACGCGATCGGCGGGTGTAGATCGAGCGTGCCGTCGCTGCCGCCGTCCGATCGAGCGCGCTGTCGGCCCCGCGACCGCGGCCCGCGCTGCACTCAGGGCACCAGGGTCACGGAGAAGAGGTGCAGTGCCGGATCCGCCGGCAGGGTGAACGCGACGACCCGCTTGCCCGCCTCGAGCGGGATGTCGACGCGGTACAGGTTGGCCGGCCCGTGGATCCGGCGCCGGGGCCCGTGCTGCACTCAGGGCACCAGGGTCACGGAGAAGAGGTGCAGTGCCGGATCCGCCGGCAGGGTGAACGCGACGACCCGCTTGCCCGCCTCGAGCGGGACGTCGACGCGGTACAGGTTGGCCGGCCCGTGGATCCGGCGCCGGGGCCCGCGCTGCACTCAGGGCACCAGGGTCACGGAGAAGAGGTGCAGTGCCGGATCCGCCGGCAGTGTGAACGCGACGACCCGCTTGCCCGCTTCGAGCGGGATGTCGACGCGGTACAGGTTGGCCGGCCCGTGGATCCGGCGCCGGGGCCCGTTGAGGTAGGGCGCGGACGCGACCGGCTCGGGCCCGGCCCGAGCGCGCCAGCCGGGCAGCGCGATCGTCTCCGTCGAGGTCGTGCCGTCCGCGTACCACAGCGTGACCCGTCCGGAGGCCGCGGGGGCCGCGGCCCCCAGGAGCGCGACCGCCGAGCCGGAGCCGGTCAGCGCGATCGTCTGGCCCCTCGCCACGATGTTGTCGGCGGTCGCGACCGGCACGTCGGGCCATACGAAAGAGACATCGCCTGCGTCGAGGTGCGCACCGGGGACGATGCCGACGGACCCGAGGGCCTGTGCCGACCAGCTGAGCCCGTCGTGGAAGTCGGCCGCGCCGCGGTGCCGGTCGTCGGCGATGCCGGTGTTGTCGAACGCCGCGGCCAGAGACGGATACGCAACGATCACCGCGGCCCGGGCCGTGACGGTGTGCGGCCCCGCCGGATCGGTGAAGGTCGCGGTGGCAACGAGTTCGTGCCGGCCCGGCGCGGCGTCGTCGGGTATCGGGATCGCCCACGCGGACGAGCCCCGGGTGGTCGTTTCGGGCAGCGGCTGCCATCCCTGGGGGGCCCGCAGGGAGAAGGTGACGTCGAGGGACGGCGGCTGCGCGGAGGTCTCGAGCCGCGCGCTCACCTCGATCGTCGCTCCAGCCGGAGCCGGTGGGGGGACGGTCAGCGAGAGGTGCGGCGCCGGTTCGGGGGCCGGCGACGGCTGCGGCTCGCCGCTGGGCGACGGACTCGCCGACGGTTCGGGCGATGGGCCGGTCGACGGTTCGGCCGACGGGCTCGGGGATGGTTCGCCGGCAGGTGGAGGACCTGGCCCGGCCCCGCCGGCGATGATGCCGGGGCCGGTGCTCGGTGCGACGCCGCGC
>CADDZG010000078.1 GCA_902812355.1 Actinomycetota bacterium
AGCGGCTGCTGGCCCGTGCCATCGCGCCGGTGGACGCGTCGGCCGGTGTGGCGGTCGGAGCCGCTCTGGGGGACGAACCCGAGGCCGCCCAGATCGAGGCGCCCCGCCAGACTGGTCACGCAGCCCGACTGGCGCGCGCCGGTGACGTGCTGAGATCGTTCCGTGGAGGGCTCGGCAACGCGTCGGTCCGCCGGCCCCGGCGGCGTGCCGAGCCGCGGCGGCCCTCGGGCGGCTGCCGCAGCGGCACCAGGCGTGACTGAGCACCGCACCTCTTGACCGCGCGGTCGGAAAGCGGGGCGCTGGGTTGACCCGTGGGTCCGGGCTTGAGGCCGTGGGTTGACCCGCGGTTCCGGCGCCCTTGACCGCGCGGTCCGGCTGCGGGGCCAAAAACGGCCTTCCAGCCGCCGCACACGTGTAACCGGGGCCGGACTCTGGCAGTCTGTGTAACGACATCCCACCACCAGGAGGTAACGACGCGTATGAACGCGCGTGCGGGTCGGCGCGGGGACCGGCGGGCCCAGGCCCCCGGGATCCGACGATGAGAGCCGGCCTGTTCCCCGGACAGGGGGTCCGGACCGCGACCGTGCTGGAAGCGCTCGGCCGCGCCGGGGACGTTCTCGGGGAAGCCGGCGACATCCTCGGCTACGACCTGCTGCGCCGGGTCGAGGTCGCAGGCCGCGGCTCGAGGCGCGGCCTGCCTACCGCGGTGGCGCAGCCGGCGATCTACGTCGCGTCGGTGGCCGCCCACCGGCAGGCTCCTTGGGACTTCGATGTGCTCGCCGGGCACAGCCTCGGCGAGTACGCCGCGCTCACCGCGGCCGGTGCGATGTCCTTCGCCGACGGGTTGCGCTGCGTTGCGGCCCGGGGTGAGGCGATGTCGGCCTGCTGCAAGGCCGCTGGCGGCGGCATGGCCGGCGTGATCGGGCTTAGCCTCGACGAGGTCGAGGAGCTGGCGGCCGAGGCGGGGGTGATCGTTGCCAACGACAACGCGCCCGACCAGGTCGCGGTCGCTGGTGACGATGCGGGGCTCGAGCGCATCGCCGAGCTGGCCCGCCGGGCGGGGGCCCGCACCGTGCTGCTCGGCGTCGAGGGCCCGATGCACAGTCCGGTGATGGCCGACGCCGCCACCGCGCTGGCGGCGGTGCTCGATCGCATAGAGCTGCACGAGCCGCGGCCCCCGGTCGTGTCCAACGTCACGGCGCGCCCCTACGCCGGCGCGGCCGAGATCAAGGACCTGCTGGTCGCTCAGGTCACGGCACGGGTGCGGTGGCGCGAGTCGATCCGGTGGATGTGGGACCAGGGCGTGCGTGACTTCGTGGATCTGGGGCCGGGCAAGGTCGTCGGTCCCCTGGCGCAACGGTCGATTGCGGACAAGGTAGGTGCCGATGCTGGATGAGATGGTGGGCCGACTTCACCACGACGTCGAACCCGAGGTGATCGGAGACGTCCCGGCGATCGCCGAGCGTTTGATCGTCGCCCCGTGCGCCGGCCGCTTCGTGCCGCTCCCTGTCGACGAGCTCAACCCCGAGGGCGAATGGGTGGAGCCCGGCCGGGTCGTGGGTGAGATCGCGGCCGGGCGCGAGCGGGTCGCGGTGCGTTCCTCGTTCAGGGGCTGGCTCGCCGGCTGCCTCGCCCTCCCCGGGGCCCCGGTGGCGGCCGGGGAGGCCCTGTTCTGCGTCCGGAGCTGCTGATGGGTGCGGCGATCACGGGGCTCGGGGCCGCGCTCCCGGCCCGGGCGGTGAGCAACGATGAGATCGGGGCGACCCTCGGCCTCGACGACGACTGGGTGGTGAGCCGCACGGGGATCCGCCGCCGGCGGATCGCCGGGACCGGCGAGAGCTCGGTGTCCCTCGGAGCCTCTGCGGCGCTGCAGGCCCTCGACGCCGCGGGCATCGATGCCACGCGGCTCGATGCGGTGATCGTGGCCACGGTCTCTCCCGACCGGCGCATCCCCGGAACCGCTCCGGTGCTGGCCGCCACCCTGGGCGCAACCCAAGCCTTCGCCTTCGACCTCAACGCCGGCTGCTCCGGTTTCCTCGTGGCGCTCAACCAGGCGCACGCCATGGTGTCGGTGGGTCACGTCCGCCGCGTGCTCGTGTGCGGGATCGACATCCTGTCGCGGCTCACCGACCGGAGCGATCCCAAGACCGCGATCCTCTTCGGCGACGGGGCCGGCGCTGCGGTGGTGGAGCGCCATCCGGTGGACGCTCTCGGGCCCTTCCTGCTGTTCACCGACGGCAGCGAGCCCGAGCTGCTGTGGACGCGCGAGCCGGGCGACGGCCTGATCGAGATGAACGGGCGCGAGGTCTACGTGCGCGCGGTCAAGGGGATGGCCGCGGCGGTCGAAGCCGCGGCCGCCCGCGCACGGGTGGGCCTGGACGAACTCGATCTCGTCGTGGCCCATCAGGCCAACGCCCGCATCCTCAGGGCGGTCGCCGAACGCCTGGGTCTGCCCAAGGACCGCTTCGTGTCCAACATCGCCGAGGTCGGCAACACCTCGGCTGCATCGATACCGATGGCCCTGCACGAGGCCGCCTCGGACGGACTGTTGGAGGCAGGGATGAGGGTGATGCTGACCGCCTTCGGGGCGGGCTTCACCTGGGGCGCGGGCCTCGTCCGCTGGGTCGCGCTGCAGCCCGGGGCGGATGGGGGGATGCTACGGGTAAACCTATCCGAGGAGGCCGCGGCCTCCACGCTGGGAACGACACGAGCCGCCGCCGGGCGGTGACGACGACGCCGCAGGACGCGGCGGAAAGGAGGCGGAGATGGCAGACAGCCGCGAAGAGATCCTCGAGGTGATCCGGGAGGACCTCACGCAGTGGGGCGTGGACGCCAGCAGCGTCAAGCCCGAGACGAAGTTCTTCGACGACCTCGACCTCGACTCGCTCGAGATGGCCGAGCTCAGCGTCAGCCTCGAAGAGCGTTACGGGATCCAGATCCCCGACGAGGAGCTCGGGCAGATCCGTACCGTGGGCGACGCGATCGACCTGATAGAGCGCAAGAAGGCGGCTGCATGACCGAGGTCGTCGTCACCGGCATCGGTCTCGTCACCCCGATAGGGGTCGGGACCGATGCCGTGTGGGCGTCGGTGCTGGAAGGTCGCTCCGGCGGCGGCCCGCTGACCACCTTCGACCCCGGCGAGCTGCCGGTGCGCATCGCCTGCGAGGCGAGGGACTTCCGGGCCGAGGATCACCTCTCCCGACGGGAGATCTCGCGCACGGATCGCTTCACCCACATGGCCCTGGCCGCGGCCCGGGAGGCGGTGACCGGCGCCGGTTGGGAGGACGGTCCCCCGTGTGAGCCCGAGCGGGCCGCGGCGATCGTCGGCACCGGTATCGGGGGCATGCGCACCCTCGACGAAGAGATGCGCGCCCTGCTGGACGGCGGTGTGCGCCGGGTCAGCCCGTTCACGGTGCCCAAGATGATGCCCAACGGGGGGGCCGCGGCGATCTGCATGGTCCACGGCCTGCGGGGCCCCGCCTTCGCTCCTGCATCGGCATGCGCCAGCGGGGCCCATGCGATAGGCGAGGCATGCCGTTTGATCGGCTACGGGGCCGCCGACGTGGCGGTGGCCGGCGGCTCGGAGTCGGCGATCACCCCTCTGGCGATGGCCGCGTTCTCCCGCATGGGAGCGCTGTCGACGCGCAACGACGATCCGCAGGGAGCGAGCCGCCCGTTCGACGCGAACCGCGACGGCTTCGTGATGGGCGAGGGAGCCGCGCTGCTGGTGCTCGAGCGGCGTGACCTCGCCGAAGCGCGCGGCGCCGAGGTGCTCGCCCGGGTGGCCGGATACGGCGCGTCGTGCGATGCCCACCACGTCACCCAGCCCGACCCGGAGGGCCACGGCGCGGCCGTGGCGATGCAGGCGGCACTCGCCGACGCGGGGCTGCAGCCCGGGGACGTCGACCACATCAACGCCCACGGCACCAGCACCCCCTACAACGACCGCATCGAGACGGTGGCGATAAAGAAGGTCTTCGGCAACGAGGCCAAGCGGATCCCGGTGTCCTCGACCAAGTCCCAGACCGGTCATCTGCTCGGGGCGGCCGGCGCCGTGGAGGCCGGCATATCCGTGCTCGCCTTACGGCACCAGACGATCCCGGCGACGATCAACCTCACCGAGCCCGACCCCGAGTGCGACCTCGACTACGTGCCGGGTCGGCCCAGAGCCGAGCGCTTGCGCACGGTGATGAGCAACTCGTTCGGGTTCGGGGGCCAGAACGCCTGTCTCATCTTCGCCCTGCCCTGACCGGGACGTGGCCGCGCCGGTCGCCGACATCCCCGTCCCCACCGGAACCCGGCGCCGGCGCGGCCTTCCCGCCCCGGCAGACCGGCCCCCGGCCGGATGCATATCCTGTCACTGCCCGGTGACGATCACGGCAGTCGTGACCGGCGACGGGCCCGGGTGGCGCAACCGGTCGACGCGGGGCGCTTAAACCGCCCTGGCCGCAAGGCCTTGTGGGTTCGAGTCCCACCCCGGGCACGCCTGTTGTGTCGCGGGGCATCGCGGCCGGATGCCAGGCCCATGGAGGACGCTTCCCTCGACCCGTAGCGGAGCGTGTGCGCCCCCCAAAGCCTCCGCTCCGGTAGGGCCCCCACGAGCACCGCCACCCCAGCTCATGGACACGCCGTGGCGACCGACGACCGGACCGGCTCCGGACACCTCCGCGGCTAGGGACGTCCAACTGGGCCCCAGCAAGCCCCTTCAGCCGTGTCCACCCTGCGCCGGGATCGCGCGCCGGCAGGAGCACGCGGACGACGCATTCACACCAGCGGCCACGGCAGGTCGCGGTCGCCCGCCGGGGACGGGAAGCGGTCCTCGAGCAGCAGCTCCTCGACGCGCGCCAAGGTGGCGTCGACCTCGGAGCGTCGCAGTAGCTCCGACAGCCGGGCACGCAACCTCCCGCCGTCGAGCTCGTCGACCAGGCGCAGCAGGTCGGCGCGCAGACCGGGGGACAGGGGCTTGCCGGCGAAGTTCCAGATCACCGTGCGCAGCTTGCGATGCCGGTGGAAAGACACGCCGTGGTCGACCGCCCACAGACGGCCGTCGCGGCCCTCGAGCACGTGACCGGCCTTGCGGTCGGCGTTGTTGATCACCGCATCGAAGATCGCGAACACCTCGAAATCCTCGAGGCGCTCGTCGGCCAGGGCGAAGAAGTGACGCTCGGGATCGTGTTCGATGAACTGCTGCAGCGATCCCTCCCCCAGCGGCGCGTCACGCCGCAGCGTGGTCGGGGGCACGAGGTGCCAGCCGGCGGCTTCCGACAGGGCGAAGGCGGCGACCTCCCGGGCCGCGAGCGTGCCCTCGGGGAAATCCCACAGAGGTCGCTCGCCACGGCGCGGTTTGTACACCGCGAGGGTCTCGCTGCGATCTTGCCGCACCCGGGCGAGGAAGGTGTAGTTGGACGAGTAGGGGATCAGACCCAACACCTCGATGTCGCCGCACAGCAGCAGTTGCTCGGTGGCGACGTTCATGTCCTCACGCCCTCACGCGTCGGGGACCCGGTGACCGTTCTCCGCCGGGCAACGGTGGCCGCCCGGATCGATCGGCAGGTTGCACAACGGGCACAGAGGCCGGCCCTCGCCGACCACCGCCAGGGCATGGAGCACGAACGCCCTCGCCTGGTCGCGCCGCAACAACAACCGCACGGTATCCGGCTCGGCATCGTCCTCGTCTGCATCGCGCTGCAGCAGCACGATGACTTGGTCCGACGCCTCCTCGTAGGCGAGGGCGATCGCCCCCACGCGGCCGTCGGGTGCGAGTGGGCCCTCGAGCGTCATCGCCGGGTCGCGCTGCCCGGTCATCCCGGCCACGGTATCGCTCTCGTCTACCAGCAGGAGGAGCTCGCGCAGCTTCTCGGCAAGCACCTGCACCTGCTGCTTCTCCGCCCGGAAGGTCAGTCGGGTGCCCGGCCCCCGGGCCTGCACGAAGAACTCGCGGCGGCCGGGCTCACCTGCGTAGTCGGTGGTGAACACCTCGGGAGCAAGCTCGATGTCAGCCATCCTCCACCACCCCGGGACTGAGGTCGGGCCTGACGTTGACCGCCAGTACGCGCGGGCCGGCATCGGACACACGCAGCACGGTCACCGATGCCGGCGATACCTCGATCCGCTGGAAGAGATCGATGTGCACGCCGGCGTAGTGGGCGACCGCGAGCCTGATCACGTCGGCGTGGCTCACGCAGCACACCGCCGAGCGCGGGTGTCGCCGGCGCAGGTCCTCGAGCGCGTCCACCGCGCGCGCCTGGACCGCGCGCAGGGTCTCGCCCTGCGGGAAGCGGGCGGCGGAGGGGAAGCGCTGGACCACCTGCCACATGCGCGTGCGGCGCAGCTGCTTGAAGCTGCGGTTGCTCCAGGAACCGAACCCGACCTCGATGATCCGGTCGTCGACCTCCACGGGCAGCCGCAGCCGCTCGGAGACGACCTCGGCGGTCTGCATCGTGCGTTCGATCGGGCTCGAGTACAGGGCGCGGATCCGCTGCTGTGCGAGGGCTGCGGCGGTCGCCTTGACCTGGCGCAAGCCCTCCTCGCTGAGCGGCACCCCGGGCGACCGCCCGGTCAGGCGCTGTCCGGTGTGCGCGGTGAGGCCGTGGCGGACCAGGAAGAAGGTCGTCATCTAAGCGACTTCTCGATCGCCTCCAGGGCCCCGGGGTTCTCGATCGAGGACAGGTCGCCAGGATCCTCGCCCACGACCTTGGCCCGGATCGCGCGGCGCAGGATCTTCGCCGAACGCGTCTTGGGCAGCTCCTCGACGAAGCGCACCTCGGCCGGCCGGAAGGCACGTCCGAGCTCGATCGCGATCCGATCGGCGACCTCCGCGGCGAGGGCGTCCCCCGGCTCGAAGCCCGGCTTGAGGATGCAGAAGCACCACACCGCCGTGCCCTTGACCTCGTCGGGGACGCCGATCGCGGCGCACTCGGCGACCGCGGGGTGCTCTACCGCGGCGGACTCGAACTCTGCCGGACCGATGCGCTTGCCGGCGATGTTCAAGGTGTCGTCCGAACGCCCGTGCAGGAACCAGTAGCCGTCCTCGTCGATCGACGCCCAGTCGCCGTGCACCCACACGTCGTCCCAGCGCGACCAGTAGGAGGCGATGTAGCGTTCGTCGTCACGCCAGAAGCTACGGGTCATAGCCGGCCATGGTTTGGTGCACACGAGCTCGCCCACCTCTCCGCGCACCGGATGTCCGTCTGCGTCGTAGACGTCGATCGCCATGCCCAGCGCCGGAGAGCCGAGGGAGCATGACTTGGTCGGGATCACGGGGGCCTGTCCGAGGAAGCATGCCCCCACCTCGGTGCCGCCCGAGATGTTGATGATCGGCACCCGCCCCTTGCCCACGACCTCGGACAGCCAGCGGTAGGGCTCGGGGTTCCACGGTTCGCCGGTGGACCCGATCACCCTGAGGCTCGAGCAGTCGTGACGCGTCACGTAGTCGTCGCCGGCGCTCATGAGCGAGCGGATCAGGGTCGGGGACACCCCGAGGGCGTCGACGCGGTGGCGCTCCACCAGCGCCCACACCCGTCCCGGGTCGGGATGGTTCGGCGCGCCCTCGTACATCAGCACGGTCGCGCCGAGGCTGTGGGCACCGATCACCTCCCACGGGCCCATGATCCAGCCCATGTCGGTGACCCAGTACAGGAGCTCGCCGGGATGCACGTCGGTCTCGTAGGCGACCTCCGCGGTCATCTTCACCAGCAGCCCGCCGTGGACGTGCACACTGCCCTTGGGCTTCCCGGTGGTGCCCGAGGTGTAGGCGATCATCACCGGGGTCTCGGGATCGAGCGGCACCGAGGTCGCGGGCTCGGCCCCGGCGAGGAAGGCGTCGTCCCATGCGACGTCGCGTCCGGCGAGACGGAGGTCGCGGTTGGGGAACCTGCGGTAGACGAACACATGCCGCACGCTGGGGGCCTGCTCCACCGCCTCGTCGGCCACCGCCTTCATGTCGACGTGGCGCCCTCGCCGCAGGAAGCCGTCCGCGGTGATCAACGCCTTGGCCTCGGCATCTCGCAGCCGCGTGGCCACAGCCGGGGCCCCGAAGCCCGAGAAGATCGGCAGGTATATCGCGCCGATCCGGGCACACGCGTAGGCCGCGATCGCCGCCTCGGGGACCATCGGCAGGAACACGCCGACCGCTTCCCCCTGAGACACGCCGGCAGCCTGCAGCCCCGCCGCCACGCGCCCGACCTCGCGGTCGAGATCGGCGTAGGTAAGCGTGCGGGTGTCGCCGTCCTCGCCTTCCCACACGATCGCCGGGGCGCCGGCTCGCTCACCGGCGGCGTGACGGTCGACGCAGTTGTGGGCGAGGTTGATGCGGCCGCCGAGGAACCAGCGTGCGTAGCGCCACCCCGCCGAGGTGTCCAGCAGCTGCCGGTAGGGCTCGAAGAACTCGATCCCGAGATCCTCGATCGCCGCCGGCCAGAACCACTCGATATCCTCTCGGCTGCGCCGCACGAGCTCCCAGTAATCGTCGATCCCGTGACGGCGCATCAGCCTCGTGACGTTGGCCCGCTCGATGTAGTCGGCGGTCGGCACCCACGCGTACTGGCCCATGGTGGTCCACGCTATCGCGGGCCGCGCCCCGCGGGCATCTCACGTGCGCATCCCTTCGCGCTGCCAAGACCGGGTTCCGCCCTGTGTAGGCTCCGCGCTGCCGTGCTCGACCACGACCAACGAGACCACGAAGCGGTCAGCGCCCAGCTCGGACGGGCTCCGCGCGGGGCCTGGGCGGTCGCCCACCGCTGCCACCTCAGGGTCCCGACGGTCATCGAGAACCACCCGATAGACCCCGAGGGCCACCCCTTCCCCACCCTGTTCTGGCTCACGTGCCCGGTGCTGGTTCGGCGCATCAGCCACCAGGAGGCCGCCGGGAGGATGGCCGAGCTCGGCGGGCGGCTGGAGCGCGACGCCCGCTTCAAGCGCCGCTTCGCCTCTGCGATAGCCCGCTACCGGGCGCGGCGCGACACACATGCCCACATCCGCGACGCGGGGGTGCCTCCGGGCGGGGGGCCGGACCGGGTGAAGTGCCTCCACGCCCACGCCGCCCACGAGCTCGCCGACCCGCCCAACCCGGTGGGGGCCCTGGCCCTGGAGAGCGCCGGCTTCCCGGACTGCCGCATCGCCTGTGTGGAGGCCTACAGGTGAGGGCCGCAGCGATAGACGTCGGCACCAACTCGACCCGCCTCCTGGTGGCAGAGGAATGCCCCGGAGGCTTCCGCCCGCTCGAGCGCCGGCTGCGCATTACCCGGCTGGGCCAGGACGTCGACCGGCGCCGCGTCCTGTCTCCCGAGGCCCTGCGCCGCACCCTCGCGGTGGTCGCCGACTACGCTGCGGTATGCGGGGAGTACGGGGTCGAGGCCCTGCGCGTCACCGGGACCTCGGCGGTGCGCGATGCCGCCAACAAGGACGACTTCCTGCGAGGTGTGGCCGCGCTGACCGGCGTGCGCCCCGAGATCCTCACCGGCGAGCAGGAGGGCTTCGCCACCTTCACCGGGGCCGTCTCCGATCTCGCCGGGCCCGGCCCCTTCGTCGTCGTCGACATCGGCGGCGGCTCGACCGAGCTGATCTACGGCGATACGGCTCCCGAGCACATCGTCTCGCTGGACATCGGCTGCGTGCGGATGCTCGAGAAGCACATCGGCTCGGACCCTCCCCGGCCCGCGGAGCTCGAGGCGGTGAGATCGGAGGCCGATGCCCGCCTCGCCGAGGCGGCCGGCAAGCTCGGCGCACCGGCCGGGACGAGGCTGATCGGCGTGGCGGGGACCGTCACCCAGCTCGCCGCGCTGAAATCGGGGACCCGCGTCTACGACCCCGAGGTCACCCACCACATGGTGCTGTCCCACGGCGACGTGCGCCGGTTGCTGCGCCGCCTGGCGTCGTTGCCGCTGGAACGGCGCAAGCGCATCAGGGCGCTGGAGGAGGGCCGGGCCGACGTCATCGTGCCGGGGGCGGTGATCCTGCTCGCGGTGATGGAAGCCTTCGATGCGCCCGAGGTCACGGTGTCCGAGAAGGACATCCTCGACGGCTTGATCCTCGAGATGCTCGAGCCCTGAGCCGCGGCAGTTCAGCCGGCAATGAAGTCGATCAGGCGCTGCAGGAAG
>CADDZG010000079.1 GCA_902812355.1 Actinomycetota bacterium
CGACTTCCCCGGCCAGCGCCAGGTTGAGGCGGTGTTCGACCGTGCGCCGGCCGGGGAAGTCGAGCTCGGGAACGGCGCGATGTCCTCGCCCCCGCTCCGGCAGCGGATCGTCGCCGAAGTAGCTGCGGCACAACCGGTAGAGATCCCGGAAACGCAGCGGGTTGCGGTGCCCGGAGCACACGTGCAGGAAGGCGCGGCGCTCGGGGGGCTTGGCGGCGGCGGCGATCAGGGCGTTCACGACGAGGTCCACGGGGATCAGGTCGACCACGCCGTCGGGGTTGCCGGGGAACTCCGGCATGATGCCCCTGCCGTAAGCGAGGATCACCGGGTCGGCCATGCGGAAGCCCTCGATCCAGCCGGGCTCGGGGCGCCGCAGAGCACTCTCGATGATCGACGGGCGCACGATCGTTAGCGGGGCGTCGCCGCTGACCTCATCCAGCGCCATCTCGGCCAGGGCCTTGGTCAGCGTATAGACGTCAGCCCACCCGAGCGCGCGTGCCCGCGCCCGGCCGCACTCGACCACGCGCTCGTTGACCCACTCCTGCCGCAGCTGCTCGCTGCGCCGGGCCACCGCCTGGGGGCCGGCACGCCCGAGCTCGGCCGCCGCCCGCCGGGCGAAGGAGCGCAGCATCTCCGGAGCGCGTGAATCTGCCTCGGCCCGGGCACGCGCTCTGCCGGCAGCGTCCTCCTCGGCCCGCCAGTCGATCCTCCGGGCAAGCGGCTCCTCCGGCTGGGTGCCGCGCGTGAGCCCCGCCACGTAAGCGGTCGAGACGTACACGAAGGGGACGTCCGGGAACGCCGCACGGAGATCCACCGTGCCCCGCAGGTTGGTGGCGAAAGCGGAGTCGATCGGCGCGTCGAAGGACACTGTGGCGGCTGCATGGATCACGACGTCGACCTCGGGCCGCGGCCCGGGCATCCCCGCGGCGAGGTCCCATGCCACCGGTACCGCCTTGTCGCCGGCGAGCCCGAGCACCTCGTCCGCGCCGCGCTCGGCGCATGCCGCGGCGAAAGCACCGCCCTGGAGCAGCGTCCTCAGGCGCTCCTCGGCGTCCCCCCGCAGGACGACGTAGACCCGCTCCACCGGCACGTCGATCAGGAGACGCTCGAGCAGCGCCGAGCCGAGGAACCCGGTCGCACCGGTCAGCAGTATGCGGCTGCCCCGTAACGCTTCTCGTATCACCACGCCCCCCGGCGGTCACCCGATCCCCGGAGCAAGCTACAGCAGAGCGGGCCCGCGCGAGCGGGCCGGGCGCCCGGATGCGAGCGGGCGCCGCCGGGCCGAAGCCGCGGATCGAGGCGGCGTGCGGAATCGAACCGCAGTAGAGGGCTTTGCAGGCCCTTGCCTGAACCACTCGGCCACGCCGCCAGTGCTCCCTGCGCACGCCGGGGCCCGGCGTGCGCTACAGCGCTTCGGCCGGTGGTTCAGGATACCCGCGTCGGTTCCGCCTCCCGGTGGGGGCCGGGGACGGCCGCGTCCGGCCGGGCCCACAGGCTCGTGGCCACGGCCGAAACCGCCACCCAGAAACCGCCCAGTGCATAGGCGCCGAGGACGTCGGTGAGGCGATCCGGGCCGAGATAGAGACGCCCGAAGCCGACCAGCAGCGCCACCACCGCGGCGACGACCCACAGCCACACGCCCGTCGTCCAGCGGCGGCCGCGCGCCAGGACGTGGGCCAGCGCGGCGCACAGCACCGTGGCCGCGAGCGTGCCGGAGCTCGGAAAGGTGCCGCGGGCCGCTGCACCACCACCCGTCTGCGGGCGCGTCACCAGTGCCTCGCTGATCCACAGCAGCACCCCTGCGCCGCACACCGACATCGCCACGAACATGGCGAGGCTCGCTCTGCGCGTGGCGGCCAGCGCGAGCACCGCTGCGGTCGCCCCGCCAAACACGAACCACCACCTGCCGATCACCGACAGCAGCTCGATCGCGGTGGTGACCTGCGGGTCCCGATGCTGCACCAGCCACGCGGTCACCGGACGGTCGACCAGCGCGAGCTCGTCGTGGGCGATGACGTCCTGCACCACGGCCCCGAAGGCCCACAAGCCACCGACCGCGATCGCGAGCCCAATCGTGACGTAGAGCCCGAAGCGTTCGTGCGGATCGAGACGCCGTTGCAGGAAGGCACCGAGAGGGCTCAGCCGGCGGCGCAGCGCAGCCACCGGGCCCCAGCCGAGCAGCGCCTCCCGGCGCGCCGCGACCTCATCGCGGTGCGACGCCACCCACCGAGCGGCAAGCACGATCGCCGCCACCGCGACCACGAGCACGATCACCACCACCGAGGCGCGGCCCAGGGCGTGGTCCACGGCGCGCCACGAGCGCCCTGCCGCGTAGCCGAGGAGCACGAAGGTGGTGGCCCACGTCACGCCCCCGAGCACGTTGAAGGCGAGGAACACCCGATAGGGGATCCCGGCGGCGCCGGCGAGGCTCGGCACCAATGCCCGCAGAACCCCGACCCAGCGCCCAAGGAACACCGCCCGGCCCCCGTAACGACGCAGGAACGATGCCGCTCGGTCCCAGCGCTCGGGACCGATCCGTTGCCCCAGCCGCCCGCGCATCAGGCGGGGGCCGAGCCGGTGGCCGATCTCGTAACCGATCGAGTCCCCCACCACGGCCGCCGCGTAGGCGACCACCAGCATCAGCCACAGCTCGACCCGCTGCTCGAAGGCGAGCACGCCCCCGAGGAAGACCGCGGTCTCTCCCGGCAACACGAGACCGATCAGCAGAGCGGCCTCGCCGGCCACGAGCAACGCCACCACGACGTAGGCCCATGGGTCGGCGAGCTGCAGCAAGGCGTCCACGGTGGCCTCAATGTAGCCGTGCCCGCCGCCTAGGCCCCGCCGGCGCATGCCCGGCGTCTAGACTCGTCCCGCCGCAGCGGCCACGGAGAAAGGAGGAAGCATCCGTTGACGACGCTGGCCCAGAGCATCGCGCGCCCCCGGAGCCGCCCCGTCCCCGCGCTGCTGGACGCAGGGCTGGTGGTCGCCGGAAGCCTGGTCATGGTCGGGCTCTCGCATCTCGCGGTCAGGCTCCCGTTCACACCGGTCCCGGTCACCGGTCAGACCCTCGGCGTGCTCCTGGTGGGAGCTTCCCTCGGCACGGTGCGCGGCGCCGCGGCGATCGCGCTGTTCCTGGTCTACGGGATCGCCGGCCTGCCCGCCTTCGCCGGGGGCGCGTCGGGCGTCCACGTCCTGCTGGCGTCGAGCGCCACCGGCGGCTACCTGTGGGGCTTCCTGCTCGCCGCGGCCCTGATTGGACGCCTGGCCGAGCGCGGCTGGGACCGCACGCCCGGACGTTCGCTTCTCATGATGGCGGCCGGCGAGGTCGTGATCTTCGCCTGCGGGGTGGCGTGGCTGGCGGCCGCGCTGTCGGTCTCCGCCGGTGAGGCTCTGCGGCTCGGCTTCTATCCGTTCGTTATCGGAGATGCGATCAAGCTCGTGCTCGCCGCCGGCCTGCTGCCGGCCGCGTGGCGTGTCGTGGGGCGCCGCTGAACCTGCGGCTCACGCGACCTCGGAGACGCCCCGGCCTTTGACGATCGCCCACAGCGCCTGAATGACGGTAGCCGCCCATGCGGCCAGGGCAACCCAGAAGAGATAGGACGCCAAGTTGCGCAGTTCCGACAGGCGCACGGCCCCTCCGAGGTGGAAGGTCGCGGCCGTGAACATGCCCAAGGGGAAGACCATCGCCCAGCGCCGCGGGTGGTAGTAGGCGCTGAGGACGCCGCGCCTCACGATCTGCCACGCCTCGATCACCACCAGATAGGGGATCCACCACGCGCCGATCGCCCAGCTGGCCACCGCCAGGCCCTCGACCAGCGGATGCACCGCGCTGAGCACCGGGGAGCGGACCTCCGACACCGTCAGCAGGCTGCCGGCGAGCGTCGAGATCGCCACCGCTCCCATGCCGATCCAGAAGTCGGGCGTGAGGTCGGCGGGGCGCATCGGGCGGAACAGGAGGCGGGTGACCACGAACACCACGATCACCCCGTACATCCCGAGCCCAATCATCCACAGACAGAACGACGCGAACAGCAGCTGGTGTGCGGCCCACCAGCGGGACAGATCGGCGGCTCCGATCGCCACCGACTGCGTCGCCACCGCCGCCAGCAACCAGTTGCCGGCCACCCCCATCGGGTCGGTGGCGATCTCGCGCGCCGTGAGCAGCCACAGGAGCCCGTAGGTGACCACCAGCCACGCGGCGACGGCGATCACCCACAACGCGAGGGTCGTAGACGCCTGCCCTGCCAGCGCGAAGCGAGCCGCGAGCACGCCGGTGCCGGCGACGAAGGTGAAATAGCCGAAGACCTTGCGGGCGTCGTGGATGTCGGCCCGTACCGCGTCGCGGTGGCGCACCCAGCGCAGGGCCGACAGCGCGAGCAGCACCACCCACAGCGCGCAGGCGATGGCCAGCAGTGCACGCGACAGGTCCCGGTGTCCGAGCAGGAAGGCCGCCACCGACACGATGCCGGTCGCCATGACGACGTCGAAGTCACCGGGGACGAGGTTGGCGGTAGTGCGGAAGCGGGATTCGGTGGACCCGCCGCTCGCTGTGCGGCTCACCCGAGGTTGCGGATGTCTATCGCCGGAAGATCATCGGCGGGCTCGAAGCCGAAGATGCGGCCGTAGAAATAGAGCTCGGCTTCGGCGGCGCGCCGGATGCTGTCGGCCCGGCGGAAGCCGTGCTGTTCCCCCTCGAAGGCGATGTACGCGTACGGCAGCCCCTTGGCGTCGAGCGCCTCGACCACCTGCTCGGCTTGGGCCGGCGGCACGATCGCATCCTCGAGGCCCTGGAAGAGGATCACCGGGCAGGAGATGCGCCCGGCATGAGGCACCGCCGAGCGTTCCCGGTAGGTCTCGGCGGCCTCGGGCCACGGTCCCACGAGCCCGTCGAGGTAGTGGCTCTCGAACTTGTGCGTGATGCTCACGAACGCGCCGAGGTCGCCGAGCCCGTAGTAGCTCGCACCGGCCGCGTAGACGTCGGTGAAGGCGAGCGAGCACAAGGTGGTGTAGCCGCCCGCGCTGCCTCCCCGGATCGCGATGCGCGCCGGATCGGCGTCACCCCGCTCGATCAAAAACCGGGCCGCCGCGGCGCAGTCCTGCACGTCGACCACGCCCCAGTTGTGGCGCAGCCGCTCACGATAGGCGCGTCCGTACCCGGAGCTTCCGCCGTAGTTGACGTCGACGACCGCGAACCCGCGCGTGGTCCAGAACTGTATAGGTGGGGACAGGCCGCCGGTCACCTGCGAGGTCGGCCCCCCGTGGGCCATGACCAGCAGGGGCGGGCGCGCGCCGGGGGGACCCGCGTAGCCCGGGTTGCGCGGCCGATAGAAGAGCGCGTGCGCCTCGTGCCCGGCGGCGGTCGGGAAGGCGATCGGTTCCGCGACCGAGATGTAATCGTCGTCGATCCCGGCCTCGAAGCTGGTCCTCACCGTTCGCAGCTCCCCGCTGATGAGATCGAGGAGTCTCACCCCCGGTGGCTCGGTCGGGCCGGCGGCGATGAACGCGGCCTTGCTGCCCTCGGCCCGCACCTGCGGGTAGCGCACCTCGTTGTAGGGAAGCTTCTGGTCTCGCAGCCCGCCCTCCAGCAGGGCAAGGTGATCGGTGCCGTCGGCCGTGTACCAGCACAGGATCCCGGTATCGCAGAAGTCGTAGGTGGAGGGGTCGAAGCGCCAGTGCGGCGTTCCAAACTCCGCGTCCATCGCGCACAGGGCACGCGCCCCTCCGTCGCCGAGCGCGTAGAGGTTCCACCATCCGCTGCGGTCCGAGACGAAGTGGAGCGTGCCATCGGGGCTCCACGACGGCTGGAAGATCGACTCCGAGCTCCCCCCGGCCACCACGCGTGCCGACCCGGTGAGCCGGCCGTCGGCGAAGCCTGCCACGCACAGCTCGGTCCCGTCCCACGGCATGTTGGGGTGGTTCCAGGTGAGGAAGGCGAGCCGCGCTCCGTCCGGGCTGGGACGCGGTGCCGCGTAGAAGTCGTTGCCGGCGGCAAGGACCGCAACCTCACCCGAGCCGTCGGTGGCCACCGCCACTACGTCGTTGATCACCTCGCCGCCCTCATGTCTCTCGCGCACGCACACGATGAACCTGCCGTCGGGGGTGACGCGTCCGTCCGCGTAACGCAGCGCTCGCGGCTGCGCGGGGGCCGGCGTGATCGGCACGGGTGGCGCACCCGGGCCGTCCTGCCTGTAGATCCGCTGGTCGTCGAAGTTGCAGAAGTACAGCGAGCCGGCGTGGACCCAGAAAGCACCGCCCCCGTACTCGTGCACCAGGGTGCGCACGTTGAAGCCATCAGGCGTCCACTGCAGGCGCTCACCGCGCTCCAAGCTCATGACCACGGCGCGTCCTCCCTCTGCGGGGCGCGCCTCCTCCCACAGCACGGCACCTCCGTGCACCGCCACCTGGTCGAGCCCGATACCGCCGGCCGCCAACAGCTCGGCGGTCACCGGCGACGTCCACGATCCGTATGGCGCGACCCGCTGCGGCATCCGCTCCCTCCCGAGGCTCCGACCCATGTCCCGGCGCATCACGACACTAAAGGCCACGGTGCGCGACCGCTCCCGCGCCCGTATCGCTTGGGGGGCCACCGGAGGGGTAAACAAGACGCAGCGGAGTGTCCACCCAGAGCCGTCGGGAAGGAGGTGGGGCCGCATGGGTACGCTGCTCAAGCGGGCCGCGCTGATTTGGGGTGCCAAGGAGCTGGTCCAGCGGATCGAGCAGGCCCGCCGGCCCAAGCGCAGGACCAACGCCTTCGTGCGCTACGGGCTGCCCGCGTTGGCCGCCAGCGCGGTGGTCGGGGGCGTCGCCTACCTCGCCACCACCGGGCGCCTCAAGCCGATAGTGGAAGCGGGCAAGGGAGTGATGGGCGCGGCCAAGGACGAAGCGAAGGAGGCCGGCGGGGGATCCTAGCCGTTCCGGCAACACCGCGCGGCCGGCGAGGGCCGGGCCTGCGCGCGCAGGTCCATAACCGGGCCGCGGTCGCATCCCCCACCTAGGGTGGGTGGATGGACATCTTCGACGGCCTCAACGACCAGCAGGCCCGCGCCGTGCGCGCGGTTCGGGGGCCGGTGTGCATCCTTGCGGGGGCCGGGTCGGGCAAGACGACGACGATCACCCGCCGCATCGCGCACCAGGTCGCCTCGGGCACGTTCCCGGCCTCGGCGATCCTCGCCGTCACCTTCACCGACAAGGCCGCGTCCGAGATGCGGTCGCGCCTCGCCGCCCTGGGAGTGCACGGCGTGCGGGCGTCCACCTTCCATGCCGCCGCGCTGGCGCAGCTCCACCACCTCGCCCCCGACCCGCCGGGGGCGGTGCTGCCGTCCAAGGCAGTGGCCCTGCGGCAGCTCGCGGCCTCACTGCCCAAGCCATACCGTTTCCGGGCCGTGGCCGACCTCGCTACCGAGGTCGAATGGGCACGCAACCGCCGCATCTCCCCCGCTGCCTACCTCGACGCGCTCGGCGATCACGAGCCGCCGATCCCGGCGGAGCTCATGGCCGGCATCTACGCCCGCTACGAGAAGGGCAAGCGCGAGCGCGGGCTGCTCGACTTCGAGGACTTGCTCGAGCACGCGATCCGCCTCTACGACGAGGACGACTACGCGCGGGAAACGTTTCGGAACCGCTACCTCGCGTTCACGGTGGACGAATACCAGGACGTCAACGTCCTCCAGGAGGCCCTGCTGCAGCGCTGGCTCGGCGAGCGCGACGAGCTCTGCGTGGTGGGCGACGACTATCAGTCGATCTACGGCTTCACCGGCGCGTCGCCGCGCCATCTGATCGAGCTGCCGCGTCGCCTCCGCGGCACCACGGTGATCACTCTCACCGCCAACCACCGCTCGACCCCCCAGATCCTCGCCTGCGCCAACCGCCTGGTCCCCCGCCTCGGCGGCACGCGCAAGGTGCTGGAGCCGACCCGGCCCCCCGGCCCCGAGCCGGAAGCGCGCTGCTTCCCCGACGAGCACGCCGAGCTGACCCATCTGACGCAACGCATCGCCGCGCTGCACGACGACGGCATGCCGCTCGAGTCGATCGCGATCCTGTTCCGCATCAACCTCCGCTCCGAGGACTACGAGGAGGCGCTCGAGGCCTCGGGGATTCCCTTCCAGGTCGGCGACGCGAGCTTCCTCGAGAGGCCGGCGGCACGCCGCATGCTGCGGGTGCTGGAGCGCAGCGACCGCCGCGACGTCGCCGCGCTGGTCGCCGAGGCGGCCCGGCGGGACGGGCTCGTCGAGGGGGAGCTCGTTGGAGCCGGCGACGCCGAGATCACCCGCCAGGGCGACCTCGCCCGCCTCGTACGCCTGGCCGCGGCCTTCGATGACGGGCGGCGCAGCGCCCAGGATCTCGCCCGGGATCTTCGCACCCGGTTTTCCACCGGCGGCGCCGGGTTCGGGGTCCACCTGCTCACCTACCACCGGGCCAAGGGCCTCGAGTTCGATGCCGTGTTCCTGCCGCGCCTCCAGGACGGCGAGCTCCCCTTCAGGCGCGCCCGTAACCCGCAGGACGTGGCCGAGGAGCGCCGGCTGCTGTACGTGGGGATCACCCGGGCGCGGCGCTTCCTGTTCCTCAGCTGGGTCAAGGGGGGCCGGTGGCGGCCGAGCCCTTTCCTCGACGAGCTCGGGGTGACCGCGGGCATCCGCCGGGCACCGGCGAGCCACGATGCCGACCGCGCTCTCGATGCCCTCAAGCGGTGGCGCCTGCAGACCGCGCGCGCCGCTGCGGTCCCCGCTTACGTCGTGTTCCACGACAGCACGCTCGCCGACATCGCCGCCCGGGCCCCCACCCGTCACGACGAGCTCGCGTCAGTGCCCGGTGTAGGCCCGGCCAAGCTCGAGCGCTACGGCGACGAGGTCCTGTCGGTCCTGCGCTCGGCCGCGGGCGGCGGCGGGGACCCGGGTTAGGCAGGGTCCTGACGGGTACCGCGGGCCAGAGGAACCCCCGAACCGACCAAGGAGCCCGAGTCATGACCCGTTTCGGCTACAAGCTGTCCAGCGAGGAGCACGGGCCCGCAGAACTCGTGCGCTACGCCGCCCGTGCGGAGGAGGCCGGCTTCGACTTCGTGTCGGCGTCCGATCACTACCATCCCTGGATCGACGCCCAGGGTCACTCCCCGTTCGTGTGGGCGGTGCTCGGGGGGGTCGCGGCGACGACCCGGCGCATCGGGGTTCTGACCGGCGTGACCTGCCCGACGATGCGGATCCATCCGGCCATCGTCGCCCACGCGGCGGCGACGGCCGCGTGCCTGCTACCCGGCCGCTTCGCGCTCGGCGTCGGCTCGGGCGAGGCCCTCAACGAGCACGTCCTCGGCGGCCGTTGGCCGGCGGCCGACGAACGCCTCGACATGCTCGAGGAAGCCGTCGGCGTGATGCGGTTGCTGTGGAACGGCGGCACCGTCACTTACCGCGGGGCCCACTACCGCGTGGAGAACGCCCGGATCTACGACCTCCCCGAAGAGCCGCCCCCGATCATGATGGCCGCGAGCGGGCCGCGGGCCCTCGAGCTCGCCGGGGCCACCGCCGACGGCCTCATCAGCCTCGCTCCCGTGGAGGGCATCGTGCAGCGTTTCCGCTCTGCGGGGGGCGAGGGCAAGCCTGCCTACGCCGAGGCGCACGTGTGCTACGGGGACGACGCGGAAGAGATGCGAGCCGTCGCCCATCGCCAGTGGCCGATCACCGGCCTCGGCGGGCAGCTCACCCAGGAGCTCGCCCTGCCCTCCCTGTTCGAGGCCGCTGCGTCCGCGGTGGACCGGGACACGGCCACCGAGGACGTCGCCTGCGGGAACGATGTCGACGAGCACGTGGCGGCGATCGGCGCCTTCGTGGACGCGGGCTACGACCACGTGTGGGTGCACAACATCGGGCCCAACCAGGACGCGTTCTTCGACTTCTACCGCAACAAGGTGCTGCCGGCGCTGCGCTGAGGTCTTTATCCCTTGGCGCCGCCCAGCCCGGGAGCCAGGCCTTCGGTGCTGCCGGCCATGACCTCACCGTGGCGGATGTCGAGGGTCTTGATCCACCGCTGCTGGC
>CADDZG010000080.1 GCA_902812355.1 Actinomycetota bacterium
ATACCCGTGATCGGGGCGGTGATATTCGCGCTCGGCATCTACGGATCGATATATCCGGTCCCACCGATGCCAGGCCGCATCATCCCCTACGTCAACCTCGGCTGGATCATCGCGGGGTTGCTCGCGCCTGGCGTACGTGCGGCGGCGGTACCCCGGCCGGGTCGCGGAGATCGGGTCGGTCCTCGGAGAAGAGGGTGGCGAGGAAGCCGCCGCGCACCGTCTCGAGCGGAGCCGGCGGCAGCCCCAGCGCCGCCGGGTCGACCTCGAAGCGGCGCATCTCGCCCCCCACCAGCTCGACGACCTGCGACGGCCCCAGTGTCGACAGCTCGTCGAGGCCCCCGGCGCCGTGGAACGCGACCACGTGTTCGCTGCCGAGCCGGGCGAGCGTGGACACCATGGCCTCGAGCATGCGCGGGTCGGCGACCCCGAGGGCCTGCCGGGTGGCTCCGGCAGGGTTGGTGAGGGGGCCGAGGAAGTTGAAGATCGTCGGCACCCCGAGCTCGCGCCGCGGCGCCGCGGCGTGCCGCAGAGCGGGGTGGAAGCGGGGCGCGAAGCAGAAACCGAGCCCGGCCTCGGCGATGCACGCGGCGACGCCTTCGGGGGGAAGATCGATGCGAACCCCGAGAGCTTCCAGCACGTCGGCGGACCCGCAGCGGGAGGATGCCGCCCGGTTACCGTGCTTGGCGACGCGCGCCCCGGCCCCCGCACACACGATCGCGGCCGCGGTCGATACGTTGAAGGTTCCCGAGCGGTCGCCTCCGGTCCCGCAGGTATCGAGCACCGGGAAGGGCACCTCGACGCGCGTCGCAAAGCGGCGCATCGCGGTGACGAGCCCGGCGATCTCGTCGACCGTCTCTCCCTTGGCCCGCAGGGCGATCACGAAGCCGGCGATCTGTGCAGGGGTCGCCTGCCCGGCCATGATCTCGGCCATCGCCGCAGCCGCCTCCTGCTCGCTCAGAGAGCGTCCGGCCACCAGCGCGCCGAGGACGTGGGGCCACGAGAAGCCCTCGCTCATGGCCCCGGAGCGAGCAGGTCGGACAGGGCCACGGCGTAGGCGACGGCGCCGGCGGCGACCTCTGAGAGGTCCACCCGCTCGTCTGCGGTGTGGGCCACGGCGATGTCTCCCGGCCCGCAGACGATGGCATCGATACCGGCCTCGGCGAAGAAGCGGGCGTCGGACGCACCGCGGAAGCCGGTGAGACGGGCCGGTGCGCCGGTCGCCGCGGTCACGCCGGCGGCCATCGCCCGCACCACCGCGGCGTCCGCCGAGACCTCGAAAGCACCCCCGGACAGCTCGAGCATGACCTCGGCCTGCAGGTCCGGGACGCGCCTGCGGGCTGCGGCCAGTGCGGCCTCGATCCCGGCCCGCACCGAGTCCTCGTCCTCACCGGGGAGGGTGCGACGGTCGAGCTCGATCTCGCAGCGGTCCGCCACGACGTTGACCTTGGACCCCCCGCGGATGACACCCACGTTGACGCTCGGCCCGCCCAGCAGCGGATGGTCGATGTCGGGCAGGGACCGGGGCAGCTGAGCGATGACCTCCGCCATGTGGACGATCGCGTTGCGGCCGCGCTCGGGGGCCGAACCGTGGGCGGCGCGCCCGCCGGTCACGATGCGGAACCAGCTCGCGCCGCGCTGTGCGTGCACCACCTTCAGCGAGGTCGGCTCGCCCACGATCGCGGCGTCGGCGTCGAGCTCCCCCGCGGCCACCAGCGGGGCGGCCCCCTTGAGCCCCATCGCCTCCTCGTCGGCTACGAGGGCGAGGATGAGGGTGCCTCGCCCGGCGAGCTCCGCACCGGCGAGCATCGCTGCAGCCTCTAGCGCCGCGGCAATCGAGGCCTTGGCGTCGGCCGAGCCCCGCCCGAGCAGCGTGCCGTCGGCGATCTCGGCGGCGAAGGGATCCCTGCCCCAGCGCCGCTCGTCACCCGCGGGGACGACGTCGAGGTGGGAGCAGAAGACGATCGCCGGGCGGCCCGAGCCGCGCCGGGCCACGATGCTCGTTCGGCGCGGCTCGGGTTCGTGGACGGTGACGGTGAAGCCCTCCTCCTCGCACATCGCCGCGGCGCGCCCCGCGGCCTCCGCCTCGTCTCCCGGAGGGTTCTCCGATCGTGCCCGTACGAGCTCGGCGAGACGCCGAGTCAGGCGCTGCTCGTCGAGGTGCGGACGCAGGATGCTCGCGCGCTCCCCGGGGCTCTGCGACACTGTCAGCGATGACCCCCTATCAGGTTTTCCTCGTGGTGATGCTGTTCGTGTGGCCGCTCACGATCCTCGGCGTGCTGATGCTCATGGCCAAGCTCGAGGAGCGCATCGAGCGCAACCCCGCCCGCACCCCCGAGGAAGCGGGCCTCGAACCGAAGGTCGGCAAGCCCGAGGAGAAGGAGGTCCGCATCGTCTTCGACGGGCGGGTGATCGGCGAGGACGAGCGCGCCGAGCGCGGCGCGGCGCATCCCGCACCGCCGCGCGCCGGCGGGAAGCCGATGCCGGGATGAGCCCGGTCGGTCACGCAAGAGCCACGCACTCGACCTCCACCCGGGCCCCCCGGGGCAACCCTGCGACCCCTATCGCGGCGCGCGCCGGAGGATCGCTCTCGAAGTAGCTCGAGTAGGCGTCGTTGAACTCGGCGAAGTCCCCGATGTCGGCGAGGAACGCGGTCACCTTGACGACCCTGGACAGCGACGACCCGGCGGCCTCGAGGACCGCGGCGAGATTGTCGAGGCAGCGGCGCGTCTCGGCCGCCACTCCGCCGCCGACGAGCTCACCGGTCGCCGGATCGAGCGCGATCTGCCCGGAGCAGAAGATTAGACCGGCCCCGGCAACGGCTTGCGAATAGGCCCCGACCGCGGCCGGCGCCGCACCCGACTCGATAACCCTTCTGTCCATCGCGTGCCCTCCCTTGGCTCGATGTGTGAACCTTAGTCGGCGGGCGGCTGTGTTCCCGCTGCCGGGACGGGCCGATCGCGGGACCAAGGGGGTGAGCCACCTGCGCACACGCAGCGACCCTCGGCGCCTGCTGCAGGCGCTGCTCGACGCGAGCATCCCGCTCACCCGCGAGGGTGAGCTGGAGCCGGCGCTGCTGCGCCTGGTCGAGGGGGCGATGCAGCTCACCGGGGCTCCCTTCGGAGCGGCGGCTTTGGTCGGTCCGGACGGCGACATCGCCACCTTCCTGCACCGCGGCTTGACCCCTGAGCAGGTCGCCCTGCTACCCCATCCCCCCCGCGGCCGCGGCCTGCTGGGTGCGGTGCTGCGGGACCGCCGTGCGTTGCGGCTCGACCGGCTCCAGGACCATCCCGCCTCGGTCGGGTTCCCCGACCACCACGTCACCATGACCGCGTTCCTCGGCGTGCCGTTGCAGCACGGCACCAACCTGGTCGGCGCCCTCTACCTCACCAAGCCGCCCGAGGATCCTCCGTTCACGATCGAGGACCAGGAGGTCCTCGAGGTGATGGGGGTGATGGCGACGATCGGGATCGAGAACGCCCGCCTGTTCGAGGCCGAAGCCGCGCGTGCCACCCGCACGTCGTTGCTGCGGGCGATCTCGTCGCGGGCCCACCGCTCCCTCGAGCTCTCGGAGGTGCTGTCCGAAGCGGCTCGGGCCCTCGAGCGCGCCACCACCGCCGACCGCTGCTTCATCGCGCTGGTTTCGGGGGACCCGGGCGACGGGCCGTCGCAGGTCGTGGCCCGTTCGGACGATCCCGGCCGGGGCCTCCCGCGCCCGTTACCCGAGGAGCTGCCGGCATCGAGCCGCGCGGTCACGGCACGGCGGACGATCGCGATCGCCGACCTCGACGACGAGGGTGACCCGAGTCTGCAGCCCCTGCGGGACGCAGGGGTCCGGGCGGTGCTGTCGGTACCGCTGCTGTGGGGCGGGCGCGTCCTCGGGGTGTGCACCCTGCACTCATCCTCACCACGGGTGTGGAGCGACGACGACATCACGCTGCTGCAGGACGCAGCTCACGAGATCGCGGCCGCGGTGGCCAACGCCTCGCTCTACCAGGAGGCGATCCGGGCGGCCGAGGACCTCCGCCGGCTCGACCGCATGCGCAGCGACTTCGTGTCGATGGTCACCCACGAGCTCCGCACCCCCCTGACCGTGATCGCCGGCATAGCCGACATCCTCAAGCGCAGCGACGACATCGATGCCGACCAGCGCGACCAGCTGCTCGACACGCTGCAGCGCGAGGCACGCCGACTCACGCGTCTCGTCGGCTCGACCCTCGACCTCGAAGCCCACGACCAGGGGCGTTTTGCGCTGATGACCTCCGAGGTCGAGCTCGCCGAGCTGATCGACGAGGCCGTCACCGACAGCGGTCTCGCGGCCCGCGTCACGGTGTCCGGCCGTACCGAGCGGCGTCTGCGAGTCGATCGCGATCGCATCAAGCAGGTGCTGCTGAACCTGCTCGGCAACGCGGCCGCTTACGGTCCTCCCGACGAGCCGATCGAGCTGGAGGTGCAGCCGGCCGACGGCGAGATCACCGTGAGGGTCGACGACCGGGGGCCCGGTATCCCCCCGGAGCTGCGCGACCGGCTGTTCCACCGTTTCAGCCGGCTCCCCGGCGACACGCGTCCCGGCAGCGGTCTCGGCCTCTACCTGTCGCGATTGATCGTCGAGGCTCACGGAGGCCGGATCTGGTGCGAGGATCGTCCCGGCGGCGGCGCCTCGTTCCGCTTCACGCTGCCCGCTGAACGCGCTGCTTGAGCAGCCACGGGACGGGTAAGGCGGCGGCCATGAAGATCGTGGTGATCGGAGCCACCGGGAACATCGGCACGAGCGTGGTCGCGGCGCTGGCACGCGAATCGACCGTGCGTGAGGTGGTGGGAATCGCGCGGCGGGTACCGGGCTTCCGCATCAGCTTCCCCAAGACGACGTTCGCGTCCGCCGACGTCGCCACCGATCCCCTGGCGCCGTTCCTCAAGGGGGCCGACGCGGTGGTGCACCTCGCGTGGGCCCTGCAGCCGGCGCGCGACCCGCGCGCCCTGTACGCCGTCAACGTCACCGGCAGCCGGCGCGTGTTCGAGGCGGCCGCCGAGGCGGGAGTCCGCCTGCTGGTGTACGGGTCCTCGGCGGGTGCCTATTCGCCCGCGCCGGGGCCGGTGGACGAGAACCATCCCACCGGCGGCGTTGCCACGAGCCTCTACTCACGCCACAAGGCCGAGGTCGAGCGGCTGCTCGACGCCTTCGAGGCGGACTCGCACGTCAGGGTGGTGCGGATGCGCCCGGCCCTGTCGTTCAAGCGCGAAGCCGGTCAGGAGATCCGCCGCTACTTCTTGGGCCCCCTGTTCCCAAGCCGGATCGCGTCCCCCGGGCGCATCCCCGTGCTGCCTCTGCCGCGCGGGCTGCACTTCCAGGCGGTGCACTCCGACGACGTCGCCGAGGCCTACCGACGCGCGTTGCTGTCCAACGTCTCGGGAGCCTTCAACCTCGCCGCCGGGCCGGTGCTGGACCCCGCCGTGCTGGCCCGCCACCTCGACGCGCGCCATGTGGCCGTGCCTGCAGGGACGCTGCGGGCGCTGTTGGCCGCCACCTACAGGCTGCACCTGCAGCCGAGCGAGCCCGGATGGCTAGATCTCGGTCTGCACAACCCGCTGGTGAGCACCGACCGGGCTCGTTCCGAGCTCGGCTGGGAGCCGTCCCGGTCGTCCTTGGACGCTCTCGACGAGCTGCTCGCAGGGATACGCGAACGTGCGGGCCTGCCGACACCCCCCCTGCGCCCGGGGGCCGGCGGCGTGCTGCGCTGGAGGGAGTTCGCCGGCCGCCCCGGCCGCTAGCCCGGGGGGCGCGCAGCCAGAAGGAGAAAGGGAGCCGGCCTGTAAGCCGGGTTCTGTACCGCCCGAAGGCGGCGGCGGCCATCCATCTGGGACGCACGTCGCCGTGCGCCTCTAGCGGCCTACCCGGGGGCTTCGGGCGGGCCACCCATGCCCCCTGCTCGGCCTTGCTCCGGACGGGGTTTGCCGAGCCGCCCCGGTCACCCGGGGCGCTGGTGAGCTCTTACCTCACCTTTCCACCCTTACCGGCACGGCCGCAGCCGCGCCGGCGGTCTGTTTCTGTGGCACTGTCCGCGGGTCGCCCCGCCTGGGACTCTCCCCAGCGTCCTGCCCTGTGGAGCCCGGACTTTCCTCGGCCGGGGCGAGGACCCCGGCCGCGGCCGCCCGGCCGGCTCCCCCTCGATACTCCCACGACAACGCGCCGCGCCGCAGGCGGCTTCCCGGCCGGCCAACCGGCTCAGCCCCGGATCGGCGCACTGCGTCCAAGCTCGCGCCCGGCCGCATCGAGCGCCACGGCGACGAAGATAGGGCCCTCGTCGGCGACCGCGATGGCGGTCTCGAAGCCGCTGCGCAAGGCCTCCGCCGCCGGCGCGAGCGCACCGGGGTGGCGGCCGGCGAGCACCCGCCACGAGCGCACCTCCGTGGCGCCGTTCCACGACGCGAACACGGTACGGCCGGCCGGGGGGTTGGGAGCGACCGCGACCGCCGGGGGCTCGGCCGGGGTGCCGCTCCAGTGCTGCAGGAAGGCCCGGTAGGACTGCTTGTCGGGCGGGAAGCGCCCGTCGAGCAAGACCGTCCCCCGGCGGCCGAACAGGGTGAAGTAGGGTTCGTCGCCCCACCCCACGAACGCCCTGCCGCCGCCGAGCACCTGCATGCTGCCCTGGCTGCTGGCGATCAGATGGGCCGGGTGGGTGTAGCTGTGGACCACCCGGGCAGTCATGGCGCGCTCGTCGAGGGCCAGCACCAACCCGCGCGACTGCGGTTCGCGCTGGGGATCGTCGGCGTTGTCGAACAAGGACACGAGTCCGTCGCCGGCCCACGACGCATCGTGCTGCCAGTAGAAGCGGGCCCCCGGCCCCATGTCGAAATCCGAGCGCTTTCCGCCGAGCCGCCACACCACCGATCCGCTGCGGCGGTCGATCCGGTAGACGGCGCACGTGTTACGCCCCGACACGAGGAGGTCGCCGCCGGGAAGCACGTCGATCGAGTTGATGTGCATGTAGTCGAAAGGCCGGTCCTTGGGGGCGATGTCGAGGGTCATCGCCGTCTCGCGCACGTCGATGTGATCGAGGCTGTGCCACACCCACACGATGTCGTCGGTGGCGATGTCGATCTCGAGCACGAGGGACTCGTAGCCGGGTGCATCGCGCTCTCCCCCGAGCCACCGGAGATCGAGTGGGTGGTAGCGGTAGCAGGTCACGAAAGCCGTGTCCTCGGGCCCGATCACGAACTCGTGCAGGTCCGGGTACAGCGGTGCACGCCCGTTGATCCGGGCGATCTCCCGGTACGAGGTGTCGAGCACGTGTCCCCAGCCGCGGCCGTGCCCCTGAAACGAACGCCCCTCCCACCACGTCAGCACCGGCTCGCCGCGGTAGGTCTGCACGCGCAGGTTCATCGGGGTGCCGCGCGCCGAGCGGAACCACACGAGGTCGCCGCTCGTGTCGAGGATCATCTCGCCGGCCATCCCAGGGGCGCGGCCGTGGAAGGTCTTCGGGGTCACGAGGATGTAGCCGGGGATGCCGCGCGCCGGTCCGGCCACCGACACCGCAGGAACCTCGAGGTCCGGCCGCGACCTGAAACGGAGGACCCCGGCGTCGGAGCCGCTCGCCGTGCTCCCACTGCGGGGCCAGCGGTAGCCGCCGTAACCCGCGGCCCCCAGGGCTGCAGCCCCGGCGGCGCCGATCAGGACGCGCAGGAAGCCGCGCCGGGTCAGGCGTTCGCCGCGCATCGCTTGGCTCGGCTCGGAGGCGGCACCTTCTCCGGCGGGCGGCCCCCGGTCACGGGCACATCGGCCGGCCGCTGCCGTAGGGCCCGCAGGACTTCCACCGTGCGAGACGTAGATGCAGCCTGCGGATCAGGGCGTGCGGGGGCCGGCGTCCGTGGCCGTCGTGCAGGAGGTCGTGAAGCTCCCACGGATCGCGCGCCAGGTCGTAGTACTCGCGGTAGACGACCTGGGTCTTGGCCGGGTCGGAGTAGTACTCGGTGTAGGCCCGACGGCGCCAGCGCAGGATGGACGCCCAGTAGTCGCAGCCTCTGTTGTTGCACCAGTGCTCGGTCAGGATCCCGTGCGGCCGGCGCCAGCGCGTCAACCGGCCGGAACGGTCGAAGAGCACGCGTCCGTCCCGTCCCTTCATCCTGCCGGAGTGGGTGTACGGCTCCCCGGCCGCTACCGCCAGCACGGTCGGAGCGATGTCGATATTGGCCACGGTGCGCCGGTCCACGACGCCGCGCGGCAGATGCCCCGGCCAGCTGGCGAAGAAGGGCACGTGGAGGTTCTGCACGTAGGGCCACCCCTTGTTCATCAGGCCGTGCTCCCCCCACATCATCCCGTTGTCGGAGATGTAGAAGATCAGCGTGCGGCGCGTGAGCCCGGTCTCGGCGAGCGTGCGATGCACCGATGCGAGCAGGTGGTCGACCGACATCAGCGTGCGGAACTGCCTGCGCCGTTGGCGCCTGGCGTCGACGATCGTGGCGTGCTGCCTGCGCACGATCGGTGGTTTGTCCGAGCGATCGCGCTCGCGCACCGCGGGGTCGCCTCCCCACCAGTTCACGCGAGCGTGCGCGTAGCGCACTTCAGGTGTGTAGGGCGCATGGGGCGCGCGCGTGTCGAGGTACGCGAACCAGTGCCGGTCCGAGTTGGCGCGGATGAAGCTGCCGATGAAGCGCCCGAGGACATCGCTGTCGTAGCCGGGGATCTGTTCCAGCCCGTGGGTCTCGCCTTCGCTGCTGCCGATGTTCCAGGTGGCGTCGTAGTAGGTGACCCGACCGGTGATCGCCCACCTGTCGAGGTCGGGCGGCGGACGGCGCCACGGCCACGAGTTGAGGAACTTGCCGAAGGCCGCGGTGACGTAACCGCGCTCGTGGAGGTCTTCCTGCATCGTGTCCAGGGTCGGGAGCACGCTGCCGGCCGTGCCGTCGAGGTTGGTGAGGACGCCGTGGTCGTGGGCGTACAGACCGGTCATGATCGACGTGCGCGACGGGCAGCACAACGGGGTCGTCACGACCGCGCGGCCGAAGCGTACCCCTCCCCTCACGAAGTAGCGCCTCAGATGAGGCATCACGCTCATCCCCCCGCGCTGGTCGTCGGTGATGATCACCAGCACGTCGGGGGCCCCGGCGGGGGCCGCGGGGAGGCGCCGCTCAGTCCCAGCCGCCAGACCCGCTCCCGGCGCGGCGAGGGCGACGACGATCGTCCATCCGGATCTGCCTCGCACAGAAGCGCTCCTCCCGAAAAGCGGCGGTCGGTCTCCCCCTCGGGGCGGCCCGCGGGGCAGACTATCGAGCGGCCTTGCCGGAGCCAAGCACCGCGGCTTGCCCCGCGCCGTCGCCGGGGGCGGGGCTCGTCCGCAGGGCCATGCGACGCGCGGCGCGGTCGAGAGCACCGAGCACGGGGCGGCCGAGCAGGAGCACGAGCACGGCGTTGCCCCCGGCCCGGAACGAGTCCCACACCAACGACGTCGCCACATAGAAGGTGGCGAAGTGCCGCAGGTTGACCGAGGGCCCCGCCGCCGGGTCCCATCCGGCGGGCCCGAGACCGGCGGCGAAGGGCCAGAACCACAGGTCGGTCACGGCCCCGAAGGCGAACCCGCTGAAGGCTCCGTAGGCAGCGAGCCACAGTAGCCGCACGGGCCAGGAACAACGCCGGGGGGTCAGCCCCGCACCGGCGCCGACCCATCCCACCGCCACCATCTGGAACGGGAGCCACGGTCCGATGCCCCCGACGAAAAGCCCCGAGGCGAAGGTGCCCACCGCTCCCAGGACGAACCCGAACGCCGGCCCGAAGGCGTTGCCGGCCAGCAGCGTAACCACGAACATCGCCGAGAAGCCGGCGACGAAGCCAGGGAGACGCAGCGCGACCATCGCCGCCCCGAGCACCCCGACCAGCGCCACGACCTTGGGGCCGAGGCCGCCCCGACCCAGCTCGAGGAACAGCAGAGCCCCGAGCGTCACCACGAGCACCCCCAGCACGAGCGGCGCGTCGACCCCATGGGCGGCGCGCCGCTCGTGCTGGGGGTGCTCGTGGTG
>CADDZG010000081.1 GCA_902812355.1 Actinomycetota bacterium
GGGGCCGACTGCGCGCCCCCAGGCCCCTTCAAGGTTCCTACCAGGTCACTTTGAGGAACGACGACCCTATACTCGGCCCCCGCAGTTGCCGGCATCGGAGGCACCGCCTCCCCTCGCTCGTAGGAGGTAACGCGGGTGCGTCTGGGGAACGAGCGCATCGGCAGGCTCGGGACAGCCATCCTTGGGATCGTGGCCGTCCTCGGCGCCGTGCTCGCCGTGCACGGGGTGCGCTCGCCGGGGGTCACCGGTGTGTCCTCCGCGCCCGGTTCGACCCTCCACCACTCCCACCCCGGAACCAGGAGCTCAAGCCCGCGCTCTGCGCGGCGATCCTCCGGCGCGCGCTCTCAGCATCAAGTCGGAACCCACGCCAAGCTCGGGCCCCCGCTGGCCTCCACCCAGTACGCGGCCTACGCGTTCCGCATCTATCCCGGCCCGAGGACGCCGGCGACACGGCAAGCGCTGGCGGGGTTCAGGATCTCGGTGGTCCCTCAGGGCAGCCGGGTGCGCGTCCAGGTGGTCCAGACGGGCTCCTCGCAGCCGCCGACCACCCGCGTCTACCCCAGGAGCGACCGCATCTACTTCATCGAGGCGAGCATGGGTGACGATCCCAACATGAGCGAGCTCAACCTCGGCGACGACGGACTAGTGGTGACCAACGCCCAGGGACGCATCGTTGAGTAGGCAGGATCGATGGGCGAGGACACCATGGGGTGCCGGGTGATCGGGAGGAACAGCCTTGGGTAGGCCCCGACCGGCGCGAGGAGGTGCAACCTTCAACCCGGGCCGCGCTCCGACCGAGGCATCGGGCCTGGCACGTTGGGGTCCGCTGTGCTCGCGACTGATGCTCGGGTTCGTCTTCGCCTGGTTCGGCTTCCACGAGCTGTGGCAGCCGCACCTATGGACGGGCTACGTCCCCTTCTTGTCGCCCACCTCGTCTCTGGCGGTGGCCGCGGTGTTGATTCACGGCTGGGTGCTGCTGTTGCTCGCCACCGCGCTGCTGTTCGGCATCGTCCCTCGCCTCGCCGCCGCGCTCGGCGTGCTCGTCATGATCGAGGTGGTCCTGTCGTTGACGCTCTCCGGCGGGCTCAACGACATCGCGACCAGGGATATCGGGGTCCTCGGTCTCGCTCTGGCGGTGCTGGCGCAGCCCGGACGAGACCTGCTGCTCACTCGCTGAGCGCAGAGCCCCCGATCCCGATCGGCACGGCCCCCGGCTCCCTCTCGCACGGCCCCCCCGGCTAGCGATTCGCACGGATGCTCGCGGTGCGGCGCCGGGGATGGCAACCACCATCGCCGCCACTAGCAGCATCGTCGAGAACCTTCCCACAGCCCCCTTTCCGCACTGCCCTTGCCGCGATGTCCTGCCCGCTCGCCCACGTCGGGCGCCCAACTCCGACTACACCCGCGGAGCAAGCGAGGCTTCCCTGGGGCATGGTGGGAAGGCCCTACGAGCGCCGCAGTGCTTTGCACCGGGCTTCCCAGCGTAGTGGCCGACGCACCGTGTGCCACTAGTGGGGGGAGCACCATGTAGCGCTACCGGGGGTGGCCACTAGTAAGGGGCGCTAATTAAGGGCGCTAATTAAGGGCGGCCACTAATGGGGAGGGCACCGTGTGTCACTAGCGGGAGGAGCACCGTGTAGCGCTACAGAGGGCGACGCGCCGTGTGCCACTAGCGGGGCCTCTACGTGGTCATGTGGTCGGTGCGCATCCCGGAGGCGGTGTCGCTGCGACCCTCGCGGGCGGCTACATCTACCCGGCCGGGCTCAGCCGCCGGCCCGGAAGTTGAAGGTACGCGTTCCCTCGATCTCGACCGGGATGCCCTGTTCGGCCTCGGCCTGGGCGTTGGTCACCGGCACCCTTGCCGACTGCGGTGCGGCGAAGGCGTAGGCAGCCACTTCTTGCAACAGGCTGCGGTCGGTCGGCTTGCCGACGTCGCTCACCGGCACATCGATCGTGTAGGAGACACCTCCGGTGGACGCCATTCTCACGCTCCCGCTCACCTCGTTGCCCCCGTTGGGGGGGCCCGGATAGACGAGGTAGTGCGGGTCGCACGCCGACACCGAGCAGAGATCTATCGACTGGGTCTTACCGGCGAAGAAGCTCGTCGTCGCACCAGCAGCGTCCTGCTCGACTTCCGCGTAGTACAGGGTTCGCCCCATCTGCCAGCGCACGACGAGCTGTCCGAAGGCGGCCCCGGCGGCCGCTGCCGCAGATCCCAGCGAGCCCCCCTTGGTGTCGATCGTGATCCGCAGCTCGCCCTTGGACAGGCCCATGCCGACGTGGGTCACGTCGGCCCCCGGGGCCTCCGTGCCTCCGAGCGGCTTGTTCACCAGGGCGTCGCCCGTGGGGTCGCCGATGCCGGACCTCGGCGCGGTGCTCTCGTAGGGACGCAACCTCTTCCCGGTGAGGGCGTTGATACCTGTGTTCTGTCGCGCCACCGTGACGACCGGCGCGCCGGCATGGTCGAAGAGCCCGCTGAGCGGCTGGAAGTCGGGCTGTATCAGCCCGTTGGAGGTGTCGGCGTAGACGACCCGGGCACGGCCCTGGTTGTCGATCGTCACCTGAAAGAAGTCGGCGAGGTTGCGGTCGCCCTGTTCGGTTATGCATCCGGTTCCCAGCAGGCAAATCGAGTTGTAGTGGGTCGGGTGAGGGCTGACGGCCCCCTGCAACAGGTGCGGGTGCGAGGTATCGGCTCGAGTGACCTGGGCCATGTAGGGCTTCCACGAGCGCGGGTTGCTCTGGTCCACGGTGCTCGGGTTCTCGCGGCGGTCGGCGCCGTACCACACGATGTCGACGATTCCGTCGGCTCCGGCCGCGATCCAGGGCATCACCGCGGTCTTGGACGGGGCGAAGTCGACGCGGCGAGGCGGCGACCAGTTGCTCCACCCGTCGCGTGCGTGGGCCGCGCTGTAAAAGACGTGGAAGCACTCGGGGTTGTCGATCTTGGGGTCGGACCCGGAGGTGCCGCAGTCCTCGACCCACGTGACGTACAGGTTGCGGGCCCGATCCTCGGCGATCACGGGGAACAGCGTCCCCTCGTTGCCCGCCCGCGGCCCGGTGACCTGCACGTAATGGAAGCTCAGGTTGCCGGCCGCGTCGGGCTTGCCCACCGCCATACCCAAGCGGTTGCCGTCGCCGATCACCGCCGCCAGGAGGTCTCCGGTCTTCTGATCGACCACGATCGGGCTGTCGGCGACCGAGTAGTGGTACTTGCCGCCGCCGTCGCCGTACTCGCCGGCATCGGTGAATGTCAACCCGTCGGTCGACCTGCTCACGTGGGCGCCGGTGGTGATGTCGTTGAAGGACAGATACAGAAGAGGCTTCGGTCCCGCGTACGGAGACGACGTCGCAGCCGGGCTCCGCGGGTCGAACAGCGCATACCACTGCCGGTCCGCGAGCAGGTTGCCCGAGCAACCGTTGGGGTTGCTCTGGACCGTGGAGCCGGAGTCGGGGGTGACCGCCGCGGTGAAGCACCTGAGCGCGTACAGATCCGAGTAGTACATCGTTCCGTCGCGGGCGATCTGCACCTCGGTGTCACCACCCCCGGGCCCGTTGGTCTCCTTCGCCGGGACCGATGCCGGCGCCGCGCCCTGGGGCACGTCCTGGACGAGCCGCCACGAGTTGCCGTTGTCGACCGAGATGTCCCACACCGAACGCTGGGTCCCGGTTCCCGCCGGGCCCGACACGACGACCGCGCCGGGGCGTCCGCCCAACACCGGACCGACCTTGATGTCGGGCTCGCCGAAGGTGTGGACCGGGTCGACGATGCGGGGAACGCCGAAGCTGAGGCCGCCGCCGGTGCCGGAACCGGAGGCCGTGGTCCCGCTCCGGGCCGCCACTCCAGGAGCGGCGGCGCCGGCGGTGACGACGGCGGCGACGGCGGCGACAATCACGCGCAGCGGGCGCTTCATGGCGGCTCCCCAGTCGGGTCGACGATCGTGGCGGACACCTTCTGGGACTAGAGGTTCGCCGTCGCCCGCCACCTTCCTGCCCGCACCGGCCCGGGCGTCGCCCCGGACGGGCCGCTTCTCGATCGGCGGGGGGCTCGGGAGCCCACACGATCGGTCGCGCAGGGCGGCTGCCTCGTTCGCGCCGCTCCCGGCGGCCCCACCGTTTCGTACTCGGGAGACCCAAGAGCAGACGGCGGTGGAGGCTGGAGCCAACCGTCGGAGCGGGAGCAAGTCGCGAGTCCACCGAGCACGACCTCCACTGCTTCCAGGCCTGGCGACGGATGGATGAGATCTTGCTGAGCAACTTCATGGTGTTGCACGACGTCATCGCCGAGGAGGCCTGCGATCTGTGGATCCGGGACGAGGCGCGGGAGCTCGACTACTGCCTGCACGAGAACCCCGCATCGAGGGCCGAGCGCAGCATCGGGTCGGTGGCGGTCATGTTCCTGCCTATCCGCCTGCACGAGAACCCCGCATCGAGGGCCGAGCGCGACCTGCGGCCCCGAGGGGGCCGCAGGTCCTCGCCGCTCGTCCCGCATCGCTTGCCGGGCCGGACAGATCTCACTTGCTTACGTGGATAACCCTCTCCATGCCCAGCTGGGTGTGCTCACGCCCGTCCTGGGTGTCCATGAAGCAGGCCAGCACCCAGTAACCGGAGCCCACGTAGACGTGCTCCTGCTGCACCGCTCCGTGCGACACGGGGTCCATGAAGCTGTGGAAGCCGACCGCCAGCCGGCGCACCTTGCGGTCGTTGCCGGTCTTGAGCGCGTGACGGATCTCCCGTGCTTCGCTGAGGTTGCGGGCCTTTATGGCGACGACCATGTGTACCACCCAGCCCTTGTTCTTGAAGCGCACCAGCTGACCGCGCTTCAGCTCCTTGGAGCCCCGGAAGCCGAACTCGATCGCCTTGACGCGGCTATCGGGGGTCGGCAGCTGAGCCGGCGTGGAGGCCTTGGTGATCGTGAAGCTCGTGTGCGGCCAGCTCGACGGCGGACCGCTGGCACCGTCCAACGCGACGTAGTTGCCCGGCGACAGCATGGTCTGAACGTGGCTCTTGCCCTGCCGCGCCTCTGCGTCGAACACGATTGAGCCGTACCTGGACGCCGCGTTCGGGTCTTGCGCAGCCCTCGACGACAGGAAGTTGAGCAACTTCGCCTCACTCACCCCCGAGCGCAGATGGAAGAGGATCGCGTCCCCCATCCGCTCGTTGGTCACCGTCAGGACCACGTTGTTGGCACCAGAGACCTCGGCCCCACCCACCGTGATCGAGCTACCGTCCATCGCTACCTTGAGCTTGGGCAGCGACGACGTTCCGGCCGTCGCCGGCAACAGTGAGCTCGCTGCGAACGCAGCCGTCATCCCGGCTGCGACCATCGCCATCGCTGCCCTGCGCTTGCGGGTACCGCCCTTCGTCGATTCCATCCTGTGACTGCTCCTCTCCCTTTCCGGACCGCACCCGATGCACGGCCCCCTTGACCGGGCCAGCCTCGTCCACAGCCGTTACGAAACAGTTACGGCGACGTTGTGGAAGCGAGAATCCGACAGATGTTCGGCGAAACTTTTCCTTAGATTCTGGGGAGACACGACAAGGACATATCCGGCTCGTTCGTCGGAAACCCCGCGGAACGTCCTCGATAGTCCGCGGCTTCGCCACTTGCCCCCGGCCGTGAATCTCGTCGCCGGCCGGCATCGATCCGGGGGAGAGCAGCGGCCCGGCTCAGGCCGATCACGCTCGGACTCGGAGCGCCGCCTTCCGGACCTGGACTATCGTGACCGCGCAGGCGACCCGCCCGCGTACTCTGGTGGCGGTAACCACCCTGGGGCCCGCCGCCTAGAACGCTTCGCTGTGATCTGGGCGAGAGCCTCGGGATCGCGCTCGTTGCACCGGGCCGGTAGGAAAGGAGGCACCCACGCGACCTGGATCGATCTTCGGGCACCCGGTACGACGCGTCGAGGACCGCCGCTTCGTGACCGGCGAGGGCCGCTACACCGAGGACATCCCCGCTGAGGGTGCGCTGCATGCCGCCTTCGTGCGCGCTATCGCCGCCCACGCCCGCATCGGGCACATCGACTCCGGCGAGGCCCGCAGCATGCCCGGGGTCGTGGGCGTGTTCACCGCGGCCGACCTCGGACTCAAGCCGATCGTGTCGCCTTTCTGCCACGACGACTTCGCCCGGCCCCCGCTCGCCATCGACAAGGTGCGCTTCCTCGGGGAGGCGGTCGCGGTGGTCGTGGCCGAGGAGCGCGCCCAGGCCCTCGATGCTGCCGCGACCGTGTTCGTCGAGCTCGAGCCGCTACCGGCGGTCGTCGATCCGCTCGCCGCGGCAGGCGACGACGCCCCCAGGTTGTTCGAGGCTCACGGCGACAACGTGGCGTGGAGCAGAGACTTCGGGCCCGCAGAGATCTCCTTCGACGAAGCCGAGGTCGTGGTCGAAGCGCGCTTCGTCAACCAGCGCGTCCTTCCGGTGCCCCTCGAACCCAACGGCGCTCTGGCCGTCCCCGGTGACGACGGGATCACCCTGTACGTCCCCTGCCAGGCCCCCCACCAGGTGCGCTCCGAGGTCGCCGGGGTGGTGGGCATCGACGAGACCGAGCTGAGGGTGATCGCCCCGGCCGTCGGGGGCGGCTTCGGGGCCAAGATCCCCGCCTACCCGGAGCACATGGTCGTGACCGCGCTGGCCCGGCGACTCAACCGGGCGGTGCGCTACGTCGAGTCGCGCTCGGAGAACATGCTGGCGATGACCCACGGACGCGCCCAGATCCAGGACGTGAGGATCGGCGCCACGCGCGGCGGCAGGCTCGTGGCCCTCGACCTGCAGATCCACCAGGACGGCGGCGCATACCCGTCCGACGGCGGGCTTCTGCCCCAACTCACCGCCCAGATGGCCTCCGGGGTCTACGCGATCCCCAGCATCCGGGTCCGGGCCCGCTGCGTGGCGACCAACACGACCCCGACCGGCGCCTACAGGGGGGCCGGCCGGCCCGAAGCCACCGCGATGATCGAGCGCGCGATCGACATGGTGGCGCGCGAGCTGGCGATGGACCCGGCCGAGATCCGGCGCATCAACTACATCGCCAAAGACGACTTCCCCCACACCACCGCGACCGGAGCCGTCTACGACACCGGGGACTACGAGCTACCCCTCAACGAGGCCCTCCAGCTCGCCGGCTACGACGAGCTGCGGGCCGAGCAGCGGCGCCGGCGCGAGGCGAACGACCCCAGGCTGCTCGGCATCGGCATCTCCTCCTACGTCGAGGTCACGGGCTTCGGCCCCGAGTTCGGCTCGGTCGAGGTGCACGAGGACGGGACGGCCACGGTGCTCACCGGTGTGTCGCCCCACGGCCAGGGCCACGAGACGTCGATGGCCCAGATCGCGTCCGGGGTCCTCGGCATACCGCTGCCGTCGATCAGGGTGGTGCACTCGGACACCGCGGTGGTGCCGCGCGGCGGCGGGACCATGGGGTCGCGCTCGCTGCAGAAGGGCGGCAGCGCGGTCTTCCAGGCGGGCAATGCGGTCCTGGACAAGGCCAAGCGCATCGCCGCCCACCTGCTGGAGGTAAGCCCAGACGACGTCATCCCGATCGGCGACGGCCGTCTCGGCGTCGCCGGGGTCCCCGACCGCACAATCGGGTGGGACGAGATCGCGCGCGCCGCGGCGGATCCCGGCCGGCTCCCCGAGGACGTCGAGCCGGGGCTCAAGGCGGGCACGGACTTCAAGCCCGAGATCGACATGAGCTATCCGTTTGGGACCCACGTCGCGGTGGTCGAGATAGATGCCGAAACCGGTCGCGTGCGGCTGCTGCGCCACGTCGCGGTCGACGACTGCGGGCGCATCCTCAACCCGATGATGGTCGAGGGCCAGGTCCACGGCGGCATCGCCCAGGGCGCGGCCCAGGCTCTGCTGGAGCAGGCGGTTTACGACGACGACGGCAACCTGCTCACCGGCAACCTCGCCACCTACGGGTTCCCAAGCGCGGCCGAGCTGCCGTCGTTCGAGACCAAGCGCACCGAGACCCCCACGCCGATCAACCCGCTGGGGGCCAAGGGCATCGGCGAGTCGGCCACGATCGGCTCCACCCCGGCGGTCCAGAACGCGGTGGTGGACGCGCTCTCGCACCTCGGCATCCGTCACCTCGACATGCCGCTCACACCCGAACGGGTGTGGCGAGCGATCCACGCGTCCTGAGGCGAGGGCCTCCGCCGAGCCAGAGCGCGCCCCTGAGCACGAGCCTCCGCCGCGCGCCCCCTCAGCACGAGCGTCCGCCGAGCCAGAGCGCGCCCCTGAGCACGAGCCTCCGCCGCGCCCCTCAGCACGAGCCTCCGGTACCCCACCGGATGCGGACGTATCCGGCGATGGGCCTTCCTTGCCACGAACCCCGCCACTACGCTCTTTCCGACCATGAGCCGCATCGCGTCACGAATCCCCGCCGGCCCCAGGCTCGCCCGGCCCCCGGGGCCGGGGATGGGCCGCGGCCGCCTCGACTCGCTGACGAGCCTGCGCTTCGGCGCCGCGCTGCTGGTGTTCGTGTCGCATGCGTCCTTCGTCGCCTACCCGCTTCCGGCGCTCGCGGCCCTCATGGACGCCGGGCGCGTCGGCGTGTCCTACTTCTTCATCCTCAGCGGCTTCGTGCTCACGTGGTCGCGGCGGCCCGACGATCGTCCCGGGTCCTTCTACCGCCGGCGCGCCGCCCGCATCCTGCCCAACCACGTCGCCGCCTGGGCCCTCGCGGTGCTCACCCTGGTGGCGTTCATGCCGGGCGCGTTCGGGGCAACGCGCGACCTCGCCAGCCTCCTGCTGCTGCAGGCGTGGATCCCTCGACCCGGCGTCTACTACGCCACCAATCCGGTGCTGTGGTCGCTGTCCTGCGAGGCCTTCTTCTACCTCTGTTTCCCCGCGATCTCGAGGCTCGTCTCGCCCCTGCAGCGCCCCGCCCGCAGGGCCCTGCTCGCGACCCTGATCGTCACCTCCATCGCGGTGCAGATCGCGGCCCTGCAACTCGCGCCGCCGCTGCGAGAGTGGGTCGCCTACATCGCACCGCCGGTGCGCCTGCTCGAGTTCGTCATCGGGATGGTGCTGGCGCTCGAGCTCCGAGAGGGGGTGCGCCTGCGCCTGGGGGTGGTGCCAGCCATGGCACTGGCGTGCGCCGCGATCCTCGCCGTGCCGCTGTTCCCCGACCCCCTCGGGCGCGTTGCCGTCACCCTGATCCCCTTCGCCGCACTGATTGCCGCGGCAGCCGCCGCCGACGTGTCCGGCGCGGCCAGCCCGTTGCGCTCCCGGGTCCTCGTCCACCTCGGTGAGTGGTCCTACGCCTTCTTCCTCCTGCACCTCCTCGTCTTCCGCGTCGTGTGGGCGGGGGCCGGCCTGGCCCGGGCGTCGACCCCGGTCGCTGCGATCGCCGTGGTGGTCACATTGGGTCTGTCGATAGGAGCGGCCGCGGCGATGCACGTGCTGCTCGAACGTCCCGCCGAGCGCGCGCTCAGGGGGCCGGGCCGGGTGCGTCTGCCCGTGCTTGCACCGGCGGGGCGGGGAGAGGGAGGCGGCCGCCGGGCCGTGTGACGGCGTGAGCCAGGTCTCGGCTCAGCAGGTCAGGTGCAGCGCGCCCGCGGTCGCAGACGGATCGGCGGCGCGGTAGCGGCGGACCGCTTCCTCGGTATCACACACCTCGACCTGGACCCCCCGCCGCTCCAACGCGTCGAGCGCCGATCGTTGCGGCTGCATGCGGCCGTAGGCTCCGGTGCCCACTATCAGCCGAGCCGGGAGCCGGTCGAGCACGGCCTCGAGGTCCTCGACCACCAGCGAATGGCCCTCCCGTCGCCACCAGTTCGCCACGACGCCATCCGGCAGCACGATCACGTCGCGGGTGTGTTCGACCCCGTCGATCACGATGCGCCCGAACGAGTAGTCCTCGATCGTCGGCATCCACACCACCTCCAAGCCCTTTCACTATCCGCCCGGGGGAGGTGGCTCCATCATCCAGGCCACGGGGGGCCACTCGCTCGTGCGCCATGCGGTGTGTCGGTGGATGACCGATCGGCCGGGCGTCGCGACTCG
>CADDZG010000082.1 GCA_902812355.1 Actinomycetota bacterium
GACGGGGCCGCGGCCGACGGCGCCGCGGTTAAGGCCCTGCGGGATTCGTTGGCCGGGGCGCCTCTCGACGGCACCGTGGTGATCGGCGAGGGCGAGAAGGATTCTGCGCCGATGCTGTACAACGGCGAGAGGGTCGGCCGCGGGTCCGGGCCCGCGCTCGACCTCGCCGTCGACCCCTTGGAGTGCACGAAGGCCCTGTCCTCGGGGGCGCCCAACTCGTTCGCCGTCCTGGCAGCTGCCCCGCGCGGCGCGCTGTGGTCACCGGGGCCGGCCTTCTACATGGACAAGGTCGCGGTCGGAGCCGCCGCGAGCGCGGCGATCGACATCACCGCCACACCGACCGACAACGTGTGCGCGGTCGCCGAAGCGCTCAGCAAGGACGTCTCCGACGTCGGTGTCTTCGTCCTGGATAAACCGCGCCATCAGGGCTTGATCGCCGAGCTACGCGCCGCCGGGGCGCGCGTGCGCGCGGTACCCGACGGCGATGTGCTCGGCGCGCTGCTGGCGGCCCTACCGGGCACCGACATCGACCTGCTGATGGGGATCGGCGGCACGCCCGAGGGGGTCCTCGCGGCTTGCGCCCTGCGAGCCCTGGGCGGCGCGCTGCAGTGCCGGGTAGCACCGCAGCGGGAGGACGAGGCGCAGCGGGTCGCGGCGGCGGGCATCGATACAGGGTCGGTGCTCGGCCTCGACGACCTCGTTGCCTCCGAGGAGGCGCTGTTCGTGGCGACGGCGATCACCGGAGGGGACCTACTCGCCGGGGTGGTGAGCGCCGACGGCGGTGTGGTCACGAGCTCGCTTCTGACCGGGCCGGCCTGCCGGCGGGCACGCTTCATCAAGACGGTCCACCACGGGAGGATGGCGGCGTGAGCGTTCACGGAGGGGTCTTGGAGCTTGGACGCGCCGTCGGCGCGCTCGACGGGTACGTCGCCGCCGGTGGCGGGCAGGGACTGGAGGCGGCGCAGCGCCGCGGACCTGCGGCAACGATCACCGAGGTCGAGCGCGCGGGTCTGCGCGGCCGGGGCGGCGGCTGGTTCCCGACGGGGATCAAGTGGCGCACGGTCGCCTCGGATCCTTGCCCGGGGAGGTACGTGGTGTGCAACGCTGCCTCTCGAAGACGGGGTCCTAGCCGGGATCCTCACCGAGCGTGACGTGCTCAAGGCGGTGGTGGACGGGGTCGACCCCGACGGCACCACGGTGGCACGGTTGATGACGCGCCACGTCGTCACCGTCACCCCCGACTGGGAGGTCTACGAGGCCGCCGCGGAGATGATCGCTCGCCGCTTCCGTCACCTGGTCGTGGTCGAGGAAGGCACCGTGATAGGGGTCGTATCGATGCGCGACGTGCTCCTGGCCGGCAAGCGCGTCGAGCTGAGCGATGGCAACTGGGCCGTTCTGCGCGACCCGCTCACGTTCACCGTGCGCGAGCGGCGCGCTCTGCAGCGTTATCTGATGCGCCTGCGCGACTTGCCCCCGGGGGAAGCCGGTGCCGACCTGATCGGCCTGCTGGTGGGTGCCTGGTCCTACGACCCGCAGGCCGAGGACTTCTCCGACGCGCTGCGGGCCCTGCCGGAGCAGGACTACGCGACCTTGTCGCGTGCGGTGCTCGCCGAGGTCCCCAAGCTGCAGCGGGCTGTGCACCCCGCGCCGAGGTGGCGCAGCCGCAGCGCGCGCGCCGCACGTTCGGCCTGAACCGCGCCTCCGAAGCGTGCACCGTGGACCCGGTGATGTGGCTCGCACTGGCTCAGTGCCGGCGTCCGGGGGGGTCCTTTACGAGGCAGCGCGAGCGCACACTTGCTGGCTCCTCGGCCATCTAGCCATGCCGTCCGGCGCTCCTGGCGAGCGTCCGGCGCACGGCCTCGGCCACGGCGGTCGGAGTGATCCCGAGCTCTTCGAGCACCACGTCGCCTGGACCGGATGCGCCGAAGCGGTCGAGCCCGACGACCTCGCCCGCGGGACCCACCCAGCGGCACCAGCCGAGCGTTGCGCCGGCCTCGACCGCGACGCGTGCCTCGATCGCGGGCGGCAAGACCTCGTCCCTGTAGCTCTGCGGCTGCTCGTCGAAGAGCTCCCAAGAGGGCATCGACACGACCCTGACCCGCAGCCCTTCGGCCGCAAGGAGCTCGGCCGCGGCCAGCGCGACGTGCACCTCCGAGCCGGTCGCGATCACGATCGCTTCGGCCCCCCCGGGGTCGTGCACCGTGTAGGCGCCGCGTGCCACCGGGGGGGGTGAGCTGTCCGGCCGACGCAGCACGGGAAGGGCCTGCCGTGACAGGCACAGCGCGCGGGGAGCGTCACGCCGGGGGAGGAGCGCGCGCCAGGCTTCGACCGTCTCGTTGGCGTCGGCCGGACGGATCACGATGAGGTTCGGGATCGCTCGCAGGCTCATCAGGTGTTCAATGGGCTGGTGCGTGGGACCGTCCTCGCCCAGTCCAACGGAGTCGTGGGTGAACACGAAGGTCGATGGTGCTTCCATCAGAGCTGCCAGGCGTATCGCGGGGCGCATGTAATCGGAGAAGGTCAGGAAGGTCCCGCCGAAGGCTCGCACCCCGCCGTGCAATGACATCCCGTTGAGGGCGGCAGCCATGGCGTGCTCGCGCACGCCGTAGAAGATGTTGCGCCCGGAGGAAGTGGCCGACAAGGCGCCGGCACCCTCGAGCTCGGTCGACGTCGACGTGGCGAGATCCGCCGATCCGCCCACCAGCTCGGGCAGGCGGGCAGCCAGGGCGTTGAGGGCGGCGCCCGAAGCGCTGCGCGTGGCGATCTTGCCGTCCGCCGGGTCGAACGACGGCAGGTCGGCGTCCCAGTCCTGCGGCAGTTCCCCGGCTATCACGCGCCGCAGCTCGGCGGCGGCCGCGGGGTCTTCGCTCTCGAGTGCGGCCACGCGCTGCTCCCACTCGGCCCTGGCGCGCGCGCCACGCTCGAGGGCCGCGCGCATGTGGCCGAGGACCTCTTCCGGCACGTGGAAGCAGGCGTCCTCGGGCCAGCCGAGGTTGCGCTTGGCGCCGCGCGCCTCTTCGGGGCCGAGAGGCGCCCCGTGGGCCGCCGAGCTGCCCTGCTTGGTCGGTGCGCCGTAGCCGATCTCGGTGCTGACCTCGATCAGCGATGGCCGGGGGTCGGCCTTGGCTGCAGTGATGGCGGCGTCGATCGCCTCCAGGTCGTTGCCGTCCTCGACGTGCTGGACGTGCCACCCGTAAGCCGTGAAGCGCAGCCCGACGTCCTCGGTGAAGGAGAGGTCGGTGGGACCGTCGATCGTGATGCGGTTGGAGTCGTACAGGTAGATGAGCTTGCCGAGCCGCAGGTGCCCGGCCAGCGAGGCTGCCTCGGACGACACCCCCTCCATCAGGTCGCCGTCCGAGACCAGGGCAAAGACGTGGTGGTCCACCACGCTCAAACCCGGCCGGTTGAAGCGCTCGGCCAGCAGGCGTTCGGCGATCGCCATGCCGACGCCGGTGGCGAAGCCTTGGCCAAGGGGGCCCGTGGTGACCTCCACTCCGGGCGTCAGCCCCTGCTCGGGATGCCCGGGGGTGCGCGACCCGAAACTGCGGAAGGCCTTGAGATCGTCCAGGGTGAGGTCGTACCCGGTAAGGTGCAGCAGGGCGTAGAGCAGCATCGAGGCGTGGCCGGCGGAGAGCACGAAGCGGTCGCGATCGAACCATGCAGGATCCGCAGGATCGTGCTTGAGGTGCCGGTCCCACACGACGTATGCCATCGGCGCAGCTCCCATCGGTGCGCCGGGGTGCCCCGAGTTGGCGCGCTCGACGGCATCGATCGCCAGCGCCCTGACCGTATCGATGCACGATCTGTCGATGCGCGCCGTCACCCGCTCGGAGGTGGTGGTCACTCGAGCTCCCTCCCTGTCGTTACCTGGACTCCACGCTAGAGGGCCGCGCGCGTACGCGCATCGTTCCCAGGACGGATAAGCGGGATGAGAGTGGCAGGGCGGCCTCTGTCTCCCCGGAGGGTGAAAGCGCGTCACCCCTGCGGGCGAGGTGAGGCCGCTCTCCGGTTCAGCCCCAGGGAAGGATGCCGGCCGCGAGGTTCGGAACTAGGTTGGCCTCATGGCTCTGGTGGGCGCGCGCACGCAGGTACCGCTCGTCCGGGGGTCTGCCGACCCCCGGACGCGTCCGGTCTTGGTCGGGGTCGTGGGCGATTCGGCCGCCGGCAAGACGACGCTGACCGATGGACTGATGTCGATTTTCGGCCCACACCGGGTGAGCGCGCTCTGCACCGATGACTATCACCGTTACGGTCGGCAGGAGCGCAAGAAGCTCGCCATCACGCCTCTGCATCCGGACTGCAACTACATCGAGATAATGGAGCAGCACCTGCAGCTGCTCGCGGCCGGTCAGCCCATCCTCAAGCCCGTCTACGGCCACGCGCACGGCACCCTCGAGCCACCGGAACTGTTCGAACCGCGCGACTTCGTGATCGTCGAAGGCTTGCTCGCCTACCACACCAAGGCGATGAGGGACTGCTTCGATGTCAAGGTCTACCTAGACCCCCCCGAGGACCTGCGGCGCAAGTGGAAGGTGCAGCGCGATTGCTCCAAACGCGGCTACGAACCTGCCGAGGTGCTCGCCGACCTGGAGCGCCGGGAGCCTGACTCGGAGGCGTTTATCCGACCCCAGCGCCAGCACGCCGACATCGTGGTGCGCTTCCACCCTTCGGACAACTCGCTCGACTTCGATCCGGCTTCGCTGAGCGTGCGGCTGGTGCTGCGCCCCACCCTGCCGCACCCCTACCTGATCGATATTGCCCAGCGAACGCGCGTCGATCACCAGAACCCGATCCGCCTGTCGCTGGCACGCGACGGCGGCAAGCCGGTGGACGTCCTCGAGGTCGAAGGCGGCCTCGACCCGGGCGTCTCGGCCACCGTGGAGCAGGTGATCTGGGAGTCGATGGCCCTCGACAAGCACGGCCTGGAGCGCGACGCCATCGGCCTGTTCCACGACGGGGATCACCTGCGTCGCTCAGAGTCGCTGGCCATCACCCAGCTCCTGCTGGTGGCGCAGCTGTGCGGGGCGAGGGCGGGTGGTGGCTGAGCTCACCCGCGCGGCCCTCGAAGACCTGGCCGTGGGGGCGATGGCGAGCCGCGACGTGCTGTGCGTGGACCCCGCGCATCCGATCGGCCGGATGGCCAGGATGATGGTCGAGCGCAAGGTCGGTTCTGCTGTCGTGCTTACCGAGGACGGCCGTCCCGGCATCATCGCAGAGCGCGACCTGTTGCGCGCTCTCGCCGACGGGGCCGACCCCACGTCGACCATGGTCGAGTCCTACATGACCGCCAGCGCCATCACAGCCTCGCCCGCTTGGAGCGCTGGGGAGGCCGCGCGCTGCATGCTGGCCCGCAACTTCCGCCACCTGGTGGTGGTCGGAGAGCAGGGCAGGATCGAGGGCCTGCTGTCGATCCGTGATCTGTTTGCAGCCCTGCTCGGTCGCATCGATGGGGGGACCTGACGTGCAGATCGCCCAGGTCATGACCTGCAACGTGCTGACGGTATCGCCGCGCGGTGAGCTGGATCGCGCGGCTCAGCTGATGGTCGAGCGCAAGGTGGGCTCCGCGGTCGTGGTCGACGACGGGGTGATCGTCGGCATCATCACCGAGCGTGACGTGCTGCAGGCGGTTGCGCGCGGGCTCGTGCCGTGGCACACGCAGGTGTCGGAGTGCATGACCGCGGAGCCGTTCGTGGTGGGGCCCGAGACCCCCGCGGACGAGGCGCTCGCGCTGATGATGACCAAGGGTTTCCGCCACCTACCGGTGGCCGAGGACGGCCGACTCGTCGGGCTGGTGAGCCTGCGGGACCTGGTCTCACAGGGGGCCAAGCCCTGAGTCTGTAGACTGGAGGCCCTACGCGTGAGGGAGGCGTCATTGGCAGAAACCACCCGCGACGCGACCTCCCCGGGTGGTCGCGGCACCAGCGGCGAGGACCGGACGCTCACCGAGAACCGCGTGCTCAACCGTCTCATCGAGCTCGTGTTCTCGGGTTCAGAGCCCGATGCGATGCTGGCGGCGATACCCGAACTGATCCTAGCCGCGGTCCGTGCCGACGCCTGCTTCGTGCACCTCGTCGACGCCGACGGTGAACACCTCACGCTGAGAGGGGCGAGCGAGCCGTACCGCGCCATGGTCGGACGGCTGACGTTGGCGCTCGGCCAGGGGGTGGCCGGGTGGGTCGCCCAGCATCGTTCGCCGGTCGTGATCGTCGACGACAAGTGGTCAGATCCGCGCTACCACTATGTGCCCGAGCTCGGGGGTGACCGTTACACGTCGATGGCTTCGGTACCCCTGATCTCGCCGAGCGGCCGGCTCATCGGAGCGGTGAACATCCACACCGAGGCGCGGCGCGAGTTCACCCGCAAAGACGTGGCCTTCCTCGAACATGTCGCCTCTCTGGTCGCCGCGGCCCTCGAACACACGACGCTGCTGGGTGAGCTCGCCTCCAAAGAAGCCGTGCTGCAGGGGATGATCGAACGCAGCGTACAGGCCCAGGAGGAGGAACGTCGCAGGGTTGCGACCGAGATCCACGACGGAGTGACCCAGCACCTCATCTCGATCTGGTACCGCCTGAACGCCTGCGAGAACCTCCTTGGCTCAGATGTGGGCGGTGCATGTGAAGAACTCGCCGCCGCCAAAGAGCTCATCGACGAGGCGCTCGATGAAGCTCGCAACGCTATCTACGACCTCAGGCCGTCGATGCTGGACGATCTCGGCCTGGCGCCGGCTCTGCAGGCGCTCGCGCCGCGCACCCTCGCCGAGGATCAAGAGCCGCGCGTCGTCGTGGGCGACCTCGGTGCCGTACCGCCCCATGTCGAGACCGCTCTGTACCGCATCGCGCAGGAAGCCTTCAACAACATCCGCAAGCATGCCGGACCCTGCAGGGTGAACTTCTCTCTGGAACGGGGCGGCGACGGCTCGCTGCGCATGGTGGTCAGCGATGATGGCGCGGGCTTCGACGTCGAGGCCTACCGCCGGGGGCATCCGGAGACATCTTTCGGGCTGACCGGCATCGCCGAGCGTGCGAGCTTGATCGGGGGCAGCCTGAGCTTCGATTCCGTCCCCGGACAGGGGACGACCCTGGAGGTCACCATCCCAGGAGGCGGCCTTGGCTGAGGACGGCCGCGCCATCAGGGTGGTGATCGTCGACGATCACCGCATGGTGCGTGAGGGCCTGCGTGCCATGCTGCGCGGAACGCGCGTCGAGGTCGCCGGCGAAGCCGATACGGTCGAGGCCGCACTCGCCGAGATCGCGCGCGCCCGGCCCGATGCCGTGCTGCTGGACGTGCGCCTGCAGGGGCAGTCGGGACTCGATGCCTGCCGGATCATCACCGAGGAGCACCCAGGCCTCGCCGTAGTGTTCCTGACGGTCTACGAGGACGAGCAGTACGTCTTCGAAGCGCTGCGGGCCGGCGCCAAGGGTTACATGCTCAAGCGCGCTACCGCGGATGACATCGTGCGCACCCTCGAGGCTATCGGGCAGGGCGAGACGATCGTCGATCCTGCGCTGACCGGCAGGATCGCCCTCAAGGCCTCCCGTCTCAGCCCTGGCAAGATCTGGCCGGGAGCCGAACTCGGCATCACGGAGCGCGAGAGCGAGGTGCTGAGCTGCATGGTAAGGGGTCTGTCCAACAAGGCGGTCGCCGAGGAGCTCGTCATCTCCGAGGAGACGGTCAAGAGCCACGTCCGTTCGATCTTCCGCAAGCTCGGCGTGAGCGACCGAGCCCAGGCGGTTTCGGTCGCGTTGCGGGCTGGGCTGTACCGCTGACTCATAGCTAGATACCTAATGCTCTGTCTGGAAATCCAACTTGTGGTCTAGATATGGCGCGCCTATCGTGGAACGGGACGGCGCGGGCTCCGGGCCCGTGGATCCGAGGTGCCGGCGCCGGGGCAACCCGGACGACCGGGGCAACCCGAACGAACGGAGGTGGCGGTGGCGAGCAGCGCAGGAGACGGCCAGACGGCGACCCGCTCACGTTGGGCCGCAGGGGTGATCCCCTACAAGGAGATGGGCTACTGGCGGCCCGACTACGAGCCGGCGGACAGCGACGTTATTGCTGCCTTCCGCATCACGCCACAACCAGGGATCGAGCCTGAGGAGGCCGCTGCTGCGGTCGCCGGCGAGTCGTCGACCGCCACCTGGACGGTGTGCTGGACCGACCGGCTCACCGACTACGACAACTTCCAGGGCAAGGCCTTCAAGGTCGTGCCGGTCCCCGGCAGCGACCCACCACAGTGGATCGCCTACATCGCCTACGCACTCGACCTCTTCGAGGAGGGGTCGGTGCCGAACATGTCCTCGTCGATCATCGGCAACGTCTTCGGTTTCAAGGCGCTGAGGGCCTTGCGCCTCGAGGATCTGAGGGTGCCGGCCGAGTACCTCAAGACGTTCCAGGGGCCGCCGCACGGCATCGTGATGGAACGCGAGATGCTCAACAAGTATGGCCGTCCGCTGCTCGGTTGCACAGTCAAGCCCAAGCTCGGGCTGTCGCCGAGCAACTACGGCCGGATCGTCTACGAAGCTCTGCGGGGGGGCCTGGACTTTACGAAGGACGACGAGAACATGAACTCGCAGGCCTTCAACCGTTGGCGCGACCGCTACCTGTTCTGCATGGAGGCGGTACACCGCGCCATGGAGGAGACCGGCGAGATCAAGGGGCACTACCTCAACGTCACCGCGCCGACGATGGAGGAGATGTACGAGCGGGCTGAGTTCGCCAAAGAGCTCGGCAGCGTGATCATCATGATCGACCTCACGATCGGGTTCACGGCCATGGGATCGATGTCCAAGTGGGCGCGCAAGAACAGCATGATCCTGCACCTGCACCGTGCCGGCCACGCGACGTACACGCGCCAGAAGAACCACGGCGTGAACTTCAGGGTGATCGCGAAGTGGGCGCGCATGATAGGTGTGGATCACATCCACGCCGGCACGGTCGTCGGCAAGCTCGAGGGCGATCCAGCGGCGATCCGCGGTTACTACGAGACCTGCACCAAGCCATACAACCCGCGCGACCTCATGATCGGCCATTACTTCGATCAGGACTGGGTCCATCTGCCGGGCGTCATGCCGGTCGCGTCGGGCGGGATCCATGCCGGCCAGATGCACCAGCTCCTCCATTACCTCGGTGAGGATGTCGTGCTGCAGTTCGGCGGCGGCACGATTGGCCATCCGATGGGCATCGCTGCGGGAGCGACGGCGAACCGGGTGGCGGTCGAAGCGATGATCAAGGCACGCAACGAGGGCCGCGATTATCTGCGGGAGGGGCCGGACATCCTCAAGGCCGCGGCCAAGCACTCACCGGAGCTGGCCTCGGCGTTGGACGTCTGGGGCGACGTCACCTTCGACTTCGAGCCGACCGATACCCCAGACGTGCTTGAGACCCCGACCCCGACGGCTTGAGGAGGCTACGGTGCGCGTGACCCAGGGAACGTTCTCGTACCTGCCGGATCTCAGCGACGACGAGATCCGCGCCCAGGTGCAGTACGGGCTGGACAACGGCTGGGCGCCGTCGATCGAGTTCACCGACGATCCGCACCCACGCAACGTCTATTGGCAGCTGTGGGGCATGCCGATGTTCGGCCTCGAGGATCCGGCGGGGGTGGTGTACGAGGTCAAACGCTGTCGGGAGGCTTTGCCGAACTGCTACATCCGGGTCAGCCTCTACGATCCAACGCTGACCCGCCAGACGACCGCCCTGCAGTTCATCGTGCACCGGCCCGCCGACGAACCCGGGTTCGGTTTGGAGCGCCAGGATGCTGCCGACCGGACGATCCGCTACACGCTGCACCCCTATGCCGCGGACCAGCCGCACGGCGAGCGCTACCGAGGGGCCTGACGTGACGGAGCTGCACGTCAACGACCCGGGCGAGGTGCCCGTCGCGCTGCCCTCCAAGGGCCCGCTACGGGCCCAGCCCGTGCCGCCCTCGCTCGGGCCCGGCACGGCGGAGCCCGGCGCGGCGCGCTTCGGGCGGGCGGCGAT
>CADDZG010000083.1 GCA_902812355.1 Actinomycetota bacterium
ACCCGGCGCCCACCGGTCTGCATCGGCGGCGGAGGCTCGTCGGACAGCCCGAGTCGCCGCTCGAGGCGCTCGACGCGCGCCAGCAGGCCGGTCGGATCGGGATCGGTGCGCGGGTCGGCGGCGCGCACCAGCGCGAGCTCGAGCAGGAGGCGATGGTCGGGGGCCCAGCGCATGTCGGTGTGCGCCTGGCCCAACAGGTCGACGATCCGCAGCAGCGCCGCGGGGGTGAAGCGCCGCGCCTGGTTGTCCATTACCGCGCGATCCTCGGGCAGCACCTCGAGCAGCTCATCGGCCGACGGTGCCGTGCACAGCAGCAACAGCGAGCGCGCGTGCTCGAGCGCGCCGAGGGCCAGCTGACGGGGGTCGGCGCCCTGGGCCGTGAGCGTATGCACCGACCAGAACACCGAGCCGAGGTCGCCGTCGGCGATCGCCTCGAACAGCTCTACGAAAGCGTCGGAGGCGCGTTCGCCGAACAACGCCTCGGCATCCGCCGCGGTCACCGGTCCTCCGCCGCTGCCGAGCTGGTCGAGCGAGGACAGCGCATCCCGGACGCTGCCGTCGGCATGGCGCGCGATCACCGACAAGGCCGCGGCTTCGATCTCGATGCCCTCGGCGCGCGCCACCTCGGCGAGATGGGCCTCGATCGTCGCCGTGGGTATGCGCCGGAAGTCGAAGCGTTGCGTGCGGGACACGATCGTCGGCAGCACGCGATGCACCTCGGTGGTGGCGAGCACGAACACGACGTGTTCGGGCGGTTCCTCGAGCGTCTTGAGCAGTGCGTTGAACGCGGCCCCCGAGAGCATGTGGACCTCGTCGATCACGTACACCTTGCGGCGTCCCTGCGCCGCCGCCAGAGGCACCCCTGCGAGCACCTCTCGGGTGTCGTCGACGCTCGAGTGCGACGCGGCGTCGATCTCGATCACGTCCATCGACGAGCCTTCGGCGATCGCCCGGCACGGCTCGCACACCCCGCACGGCTTGGGGGTCGGGCCCTCGACGCAGTTCAGGGCCTTGGCCAGGATCCGGGCCGTGGACGTCTTGCCGGTACCCCGGGGGCCGGTGAACAGGTATGCGTGCGCCACGCGGCCCTCGGCGATCGCGTTGGCAAGGGTGCGCGACACGTGCTCCTGGCCGAGGATCTCGTCGAAGGTCTGGGGGCGGTACCTGCGGTACAGCGACACGTGCGCCATGTGCCGCCCATCCTAGTGGCGCGCGGCGACGCCGGGCGGGCCGCCGGGGCGGCCGTGCACCCCGCCCTGGACCCGGGACCGGCCGGCGCTTTCCCGGTAGCCGGCTCCGGCCGGGTGACCCTGCGGCACTCCCGGGTCACCGCTTACGGCTGCTCCCTTCCGGGCCTGACCGGGTTCACGGCTCCGGGTCGCGCAGGACCCGACCATCAACGCTGCTCGCCGGGTGCTGCCCGGTCCGCCACGGGCCGCAGGCGGGTAATCGGCCCGGCCTGTCGAGGGTTTCCGGTACAGGGGACCCCGAGCCCCCCACCTAGCACGGCCACGGCCAGTCTACGTGTCCCCGGCGCCACAGGCTGCCGTCACTGGAGGCAGAACTCGTTGCCCTCGGGATCGGCCATGACCGTCCAGTACTCCCCGAAGGCCCCGGTGCGGCCCTCAAAGAGCACCGACGCCCCGAGACCTGCGAGCCGCCGGGCTTCTGCGTCGACCCGCCGGCGCCGGTCGTCCTCGGGCGTGCCGCGCCCGCCGCCGACGTTGAGGTCGAGGTGGACGCGGTTCTTGACCGCTTTGCCCTCCGGCACCCGCTGGAAGTAGATCCGGGGGCCTCTGCCCTCGGGGTCGACCACCGCCGAGGCATCGTTGCGCCGCTCCTCGGGCACTCCCTGCGCGGCGAGGAAGTCGTCCCAGTCGTCGTAGCCGGGAGGCGGCGGCTGCACCTCGTAACCGAGCGCGGCCGCCCAGAACCGGGCCAGCCCCGCGGGATCGGAACAGTCGAACACCACCTGAATCGGAACGGCCACGCAGCGCCTCCTCGGTTCGGGGATCCGGGCATCATCGCGTGTCGCGGCGTCGGCGGAGACGAAGGGATTCGAACCCTTGGACCCCTTGCGGGGTCACACGCTCTCCAGGCGTGCCGATTAGTCCGCTCTCGCACGTCTCCGTCGGGGAAGTCTACGTGGCCCGCGCCCCGGCAGCGCAGGGCGGGTGCTGCAGTGATCCCCGGCCGCGGTGGGGGCGGGATTCGAACCCGCGGGGGGCGTGAACCCCCAATCGCTTTCGAGGCGATCCCGTTATGGCCGCTTCGGTACCCCACCTCGCAGCCCGAAGGCCGGTCCAAGAAGTATAGGGAAGCCTCACGGGCGGCCGTCCGGCTGCCGCCGCGCGGCGAAGACTTCGGCAGCCCACCTCGCAGCCCGAAGGCCGGTCCAAGAAGTTTAGGGAAGCCTCACGGGCGGCCGTCCGGCTGCCGCCGCGCGGCGAAGAAGGCGCGCAAGAGGTCGGCACAGGGCTCCGCCAGCACATCCGGGGTCACCGCCACGCGGTGATTGAGCCGCCGGTCGGCGACGATGTTGTAGAGCGACAGGGCGGCACCGGCACGCGGGTCCTGGGCCCCGAACACGAGACGGGCGACGCGCGCCAGGACCAGCGCGCCGGCGCACATCGGACACGGTTCCAGGGTCACGTAGACGGTCGCGCCGGTGAGATGTCTGGTACCGAGCGTTCCCGCCGCCGCCTGCAGGCCGAGGATCTCCGCGTGCGCGGTCGGGTCGCGCCTGCGTTGGCGCTCGTTGCACGCGCGCGCGATCACCTCACCGGCGGACACCACGACCGCCCCGATGGGGACATCGCCGTGACCGGCGGCGCGCCGGGCCTCGTCCAGCGCCAGGGCCATGAAGCCCTCGTCCTCGGGCTGCACGGGGCTGAACGGCAACGGGCGACCTCCTGACTGGTACGCCCGGAGGGATTCGAACCCCCGACCTTCCGGTCCGTAGCCGGACGCTCTGATCCACTGAGCTACGGGCGCACTGCGGCGCCTTCCGGCACCGGCTACCAACTGTAACGTCCCCGCCGGCGGCGCGCCGCCGGCGGCACGCGGAGGCGCAGGGATTTGAACCCTGGAAGGGGCTTCACACCCCTTAACGCATTAGCAGTGCGCTCCCTTCGGCCGCTCGGGCACGCCTCCTCGCCGGACGCGGCCTGCCGCGCCCGGGGGAATCATACGGGCCCGCGGACGCGCCGGGGGCGGGCAACCCGCCCACTCCCAGGGCCCGGCGAGGCCGGCTCACAGGTAGGTGCTGTGGCTCCGGTCGCTCTGGTCGGGATGGCCCTGGGGCAGACCGCGCCTGCGCATCTCCTCGAGACCCCGGCGCGCCTCCATCTGCTGGGCCATGAGCATCGCCTGGATCCCGTGGAACAGCCCCTCGAGCCATCCCACCAGTTGCGCCTGGGCGATGCGTAGCTCGGCCTCGCTCGGGGCCTCACGGCCGAAGGGCAGGCTCATGCGACCGAGTTCCTCGCGCAGATCCTCGGACAGCACTTCCGACAGCTCGGCCACCGAGGTGTCGTAGATCTCGCGTACCCGTGCCCGGCTCGCCTCGTCCAAGGGGGCCTGGCGCACCTCGTCCAGGACCTGGCGGATCATCGTGCCGATCCGCATGACCTTGGCCGGTTCGTAGACCGCCTCCGCGCCCTCGGGCCGTTCGTCCTTGTCCTTGGGTGCAACCACCACCGGCTCGTTCCGACTCGGTTCCCGGTCCATCCTCACCTTCTCCGTCGAAGCCTTCCGGTCCCAGGCTAACCGTTGCCCGCGAGGGGGCCGGCGGCCGGTTGGCGCACCGGGGGCGGGGTAAGGCCTAGGCGATGAGGATCGCCAAGCACCCGGTCGCCGAGCGCGTGCGCCGCCGGCGGGACGAGGCGAGCGAGGTCCTGTCGCCGCCCGGGGATCACGATTCGTGGCTCGACTACCTCGAACGCTTCCTACCCCCTCCCGTGCGCGGGATCGTGCACCGCATGCGGCACGACGACATCCTGCTGTACTCGTCGGGGCTCGCCTTCTACGCACTGGTGTCGGTCGCGCCGACGCTGGTCATGATCATGTGGCTGGCGAGCCTCATTCTCGGGGACCACAGGACCCATCAGGCGGCGACCGAGATCGGCAGGCTCATGCCGCGCGGCGTCGGGGGCGACAGGCTGTTCCAACAGGTGGCGAGCGTGGGCAGCAGCATCGGGGCGATCGCGCTGGTCACCGCCCTGTGGCCGGCGTCGTCCTACGGCTCGGGTCTGGTGAGGGCCTTCGAGCGGCTCGCTCCGGAGCCGGAGTCCGAGCTGCAGGGCCTGCGCGGCCGGGGCCTGATCCTCGTGTTCGTGTTCCCCCTGCTGCTGTTCGGCGGCGTGGTCGTGTCCTACGCCAGCACCCAGCTGATCGGGGGCGGGGCCCTGGGGCAGCTGGCCGGTGCGGTGATCGCCCTCGCCACCGCCTTTGTGGTGGCGGCCCTCGCCCTGGCGGTGATCTACAGGGTGTTCCCACAGATCGACCTCGGCTGGAAGCAGATCTCGGCGGGAACGCTCCTCGCCGCGGGATCGATCTCGCTGCTGTCCTTCGCCTTCGCCGCCTACCTCAACTACGGCAGCGACTTCAAGGCTCACTACGCGACCAGCGGGGTGGCGGCCGTGGTGCTGTTCGCGGTGTGGCTGTTCTTGTCCAACGCCCTGCTCCTGGTCGGCTTCAAGGTGGCTCTCGAGACCGACTGAGGATGCCGCACCGGGCGCCTCACGGCCGTCCCGGTGCTAGCTTTGGATCGATGCACAACCGCTGGTTCACGCCGCGAGCCGTCAAGCTCCATCTGCTCGCGCTGTTCGCGGTCTGCGCCTGCCTGGCCCTCGGCTACTGGCAGTTCACTCGTGCCTATTACGCCCACAACGGCCTCAGCTGGGCGTACACGTTCGAGTGGCCCTTCTTCGCCGCCTACGCGGGGTGGATGTGGTGGAAGCTCCTGCACGAAGAGCCCGGCTTCAAGCAGGAGGTCGACGACCCCGAAGCGCGCCGTCGCGCCGAGGAGCGCCGCCGGCGTGAGCAGGAGGAGCTCGCTGCCTACAACGAGCACCTCGCCCGGCTGAGCAGCGAGCGCAACGCCCGGCGGTGAGGCGGCGGGAACCGGGTGCCGCGGCCCGGGCCTCGTTGCTGCGTTACCGCGTGATGGCCTACCTCGTCGGCATCGGCCTGATCGTGCTCGTGCTCGTCGGCGTCCCGCTCAAGTACGCAGCCGGGGACCCGACCGTGGTGGCGATCGTAGGGCCGGTGCACGGGGCCCTGTACATCCTCTACCTGATATCCGCCGCCGACATGCTGCGACACATCCGCTGGCCGGTGACCGAGCTGGTCCCCGTCATCCTCGCCGGTCTGCTGCCGTTCCTCGCCTTCGTCGTCGAGCGCCGCACCACGAGACGCGTGCGGGCCTATCTCGAGACGTTGAGCGGCGCCCCGCCTTCCGGTCCCTAGGAGCTCATACCGGGGCCGAAGCCCGCCGCCCGACGAGATAGGTCTCGGCCCGGCCCGGCTGGCGCGTCTCCTGCACCTCGTAGCCGGCACCGGTGAGCAACGCCCTGCACGCCTGCGCGTTGCCGGATCCGTGCGCCTCGACGACGAACACACTCTCGCCCCGCTCGAGCAAGCCCCGGCCCCCGGCGAGCGCATCGGCCTCCGCCCCCTCGATGTCGAGCTTGACCACGCGCGGCACGCCGAAGCGCCGGGCGGCGTCGTCGAGCGTGGTCACCGGGACCGTGTCGCCGGCCGCGTCGTCGAGGTGACCGCGGGTCGTGTGGGTCCCGGCGCTGAAACCCGCCCGTCCGGGTTCCCGTCCCACCGCCGCTGCGACCACGTCGACGCGCGCCGAGTGCGCCGCCGCGGCCCGGCGGAGGTTGCGCTCGAGCCCGAGGCGGGCGGCCTCCTCCGGCTCGAAGAACACCACCTGGCCCCCAGGAGACACCGCCCGGGCGAGCAACAGCCCGACGTGGCCGAGGTGCGCGCCGACGTCGAACACGCGGTCACCGGGCCGCAGCTCGGCCGCGGCCGCGGCCACGAGCCCGCTCTCGTAGCGTCCGAACAGGGCGTCGGCCTGGACCCTGGGATCGAGTTCGAGCCACAGCCCCGCCAGAGGCCCGGCCACCACCGGGGCGGTGATGGTCGGCCGCCCCCGCAGCGCCCGCTCCAGCAACCACAGCCATGCCGGTCCCACCACCGGCACGCGCCGCAGCCTGTGGTACAGGCCCACAGGCACGAGCCGCAGCAGCGCCTCGATCGGCGATCGTACTCCACCGGCCATCCTGGAACCCTTTCCCGCAATCGCCGGGTGTCATCCGGGCGCGCCGGGACCGTCACCGCCGGATGGACGGCGCTCCTAGGCGTGCAGGCCGCGCGGGCCGTCGTAGACCACCCGCGGGCGGTAGAGCCGCCCGCGCTCGTGCTCCTCGATGACGTGAGCGGCGATACCCGCGAGCCGCGCGCAGTAGAAGATCGGGGTGTCGAGCTCGATCGGCACGTCCAGCAGGTACAGCGCGAGGCCGATCGGAAAGTCGGTGTTCGGGTGCAGCCCGGTCTCCTCGCGCATCACGTCGGTGACGATCTCGGCGATGCGCAGCAACTGCGGTCCGTCGGGCCGGCGCTCGGACAGAGCCGGCAGATCCTTGCCGAGCAGCTCGGCGCGCGGATCCGGGCGCCGCCGGTAGACCCGGTGCCCGAAGCCCATGATGCGCTCCTTGCGGGCGAGGCGTTCGCGGATGTGCTCCGCCGCGCGCCCCTCCCCACCGTCGGCGGCGATGCCGAGCAGCAGCTTGATCGCCGCCTCGTTGGCGCCGCCGTGCAGCGAGCCCTTGAGCGAGGCGGCGGCGGCCGTCGCCGCTCCGTAGAGATCGCACCACGAGGACGCGACGACGCGGGCGGCGAAGGTGGAGTTGGGCATCTCGTGTTCCGCATAGCAGGTGAGGATGCGGTCGAAGGCGTCTTCCGCATCCGGATCCGGCTCCCGCCCCCAGATCAGCTCCAGGAAGCGGGCGGCGAAGCTTCCCTGCGGCGAGGCGGTGGTCTGCGGCAAGCCACGGGTCGCTCGCCACCCGCCGACGGTCACCGCCGGGGCCCGCGCCAGCAACCGCTCGGCCTTGTGCCGGTTGGCCTCGGGGCTGCGGTCGTCGAGCAGCTCCGGGTCCTCCCACCCGGCGAGCGCCGAAACCCCGGTGCGCAGGGCATCCATCGCCACCATCCCGGACGGGAAACGCTCCAGCAGCGCGGTGACCCCGTCCGGGAGCGCGGCAAGCTCCGCGAGCCGGGCGGCGAACGCCTGCGAGCCGGCGGCGTCCGGCAGCCGGCCATGGATCAGCAGGTGAGCGACGTCGGGGTAGTGCACGCGCTGGGCGAGCTCGATCAGGTCGTAGCCACGCACGACGATCTGCTCGGCCTCCTCGTCGAGCAGCGAGATGCTCGTCACCGCTGCGGGGACGCCCTCCAGCCCCGGCCGTACCTGCTCGGCGCTCGGCGTGCTCATGCTTGCTCGCTGCCTCCTTCCGTGACGGGTGAGCCGGCCGCCCAGCCGCGGGCCAGCGAGGCATCCAGGCCGGCGTAATCCTGATAGCGGAGCAGCTCGTAGAGCTCGGTGCGGGTTTGCATCCGCTCCAGCCACGGCACTTGCGTGCCGGTGGCGACCAGGTCGGCGTACAGCGCTTCGATCGCCTTGGCGGCCACCCGCAGCGCGCTCACCGGGAAGATCGCGATGCGGTAGCCGAGCTCCCCGACGCGCCCGGCGCCGAGCAGCGGCGTCTTGCCGAACTCGGTGAGGTTGGCGAGCAGGGGGGCCGGGGCGAGCGCGGAGGCCACCTCCTCGAGCTCCTCCTCGCGGGTCAGCGCCTCGGGGAAGATCACGTCCGCACCGGCCTGCAGGTAACGCCGGGCACGGTCGATCGCCGCCGCCACCCCCTCGACCGCGGCCGCATCGGTGCGGGCCACGATCAGCGTGCGATCGGCGGCATGCGCCGCGGCGGCGACCTTCTCGGCCATCACGTCTGCACCGACCAGTTCCTTGCCCTCGAGGTGGCCGCACCGTTTCGGGCTCACCTGGTCCTCGATCTGCACTGCGGCCGCGCCGGCGGCCTCAAGCTCGCGCACCGCTCGCACCACGTTGAGTGCCCCCCCGAAACCCGTGTCGGCGTCCACGATCACCGGCAACCCGCAGGCGCGCACCACGACGCGGGTGCGTTCGACGAGCTCCTCCAAGCCGAAGAGCCCGACGTCGGGGATGCCGAGGCTCGCGGAGTAGGCGGCCCCGGACAGGTACAGCGCGCCGGCCCCCGCCTTGCGCGCCAGCAGGGCCGAGAGGCCGTCGTAGACGCCGGGGACGACGAGCGCAGGACCTCCGGCCGGCTGCTCGAGCAGGGTGCGCAGCCGGGTTGCGGGGTGCGGCCCGGGCGGTTCCAGCAGCCAGGTCACGCCGCCGGCCTCCGGCCGCACGGGGGGCTCACGGTGCCGCTCACGATCCCACCGTAACTACTGCACCCCGGGGTCGCGGGACGCGCACCCTTCAAGCTGCGACGGACGGGCTCCGTGGCCTACAAGTAACTACAGCACCCCGGGGTCGCGGGACGCGCACCACCACACCTCACCGGGGTCGGCGACGATCGGGGTCAGCTCCACGAGCCCGGCGGCGTCGAGACCGGCGAGGTTGCGGCACGCATCGATCACCCGGTCGAGCTCGTGCGGCGTGCAGCGGCCGTCGGCCAGCCGGCGCAGCTTGGCGGCATAGTCGTCCGGCCCGAACGGCTTGGCCCCCAGCGGGTGGGCATCGGCAACCGCCAGCTCCTCCCGCACGATGCTGCCGTCGGCGAGTTCGATCACCGCTTCGCCGCCGAACGCTCGCTTCGCCGGATCCGGATCGTGATAGCGGGCGGTCCATGCCGGGTCCTCGCGCGTCTCGATCTTGCGCCACAAAGCGAGCGTGGAGGGGCGGTGGCGGCGTTCGCTCGTGAACGACGCCTCGTGGTCGATCCCGCCGTCCTCCAGCGCCACCGTGAAGAGGTACATGAGCGAGTGGTCCAGGGTCTCCCGGGTGGCGTCGGGATCGAACTTCTGCGGATCGCCCGAGCCGGTGCCGATCACGGTGTGCGTGTGATCGCTGCTGACCAGCGTCACCCGCCGGATCCGTTCGAGGTCTCCTATGCGCTCCCGCAGCCTCAGGGCGAGGTCGATGAACGCCTGCGCCTGATACTCGGCCGACCACGCCTTGGTGAAGGTCTCGAGGATCGCCCGCTTGGGCTCTCCGGGGGCCGGCAGCGGCACCCGGTAGACCGCGTCGGGCCCGCCCAGCAGCCACGCGATCACACCGTCCTCCCCTTCGTAGATCGGCGCCGGAGCACCCTCGCCGCGCACCGCGCGGTCGACCGACTCCAGCGCCAGCTTGCCGGCGTACGCGGGGGCATAGGCCTTCCACGAGCTGATCGTCCCCTTGCGCGACTGGCGGGTGGCGGTGCAGCAGTGCACCGACTGGTTGATCGCCTGATAGGTGACCTCGGTGTCGAGGCCGAGCAGTGTGCCAGCCCCGGCGGCCACCGCCGGTGCCAGGTGGGCGACGTGGTCGATGCGGTGGCTGTGGAGGTCGATGCCCTTGGTGAGATCGACCTGCACCTCGTAGGCGGTGGCCACGGCACGGACGAGGTCGTTGCCGGCGCGTCCGGTGCGCTGGGCGAGCGCGAGCAGCGGGGGGATCGTGTCGCCGGGATGAGCGAAGTCGGCGGCGAGGAAGGTGTCGTGGAAGTCGAGCTCGCGCACGGCGGTGCCGTTGGCCCACGCCGCCCACTCGGCGCGTACCCGGACGCGCGGACCGAGTCCGAAGAGCGTGGCGCCGGCCGCGTCGGGAGC